>DATCIR010000091.1:0-3943 GCA_036507695.1 Gammaproteobacteria bacterium | reverse complement strand
AACCAAACGAGATGGGCGGCACCTCACTGGCCTCGCTTGCGAGCGAGGCTGAAAACCCCCCGGTTGGTGCCGTTGAACCATCCAGTTCAGACCGAAAAATAGGATAAGCGGATAAGCAAGTCCGGACACAGCCCTGTTGCTACCATAACGCGCTACGTGCACAAACAGCGCCGCCAAATTTCCTTGCGCGGGATTTCTTGTTTACCAGCCATGTTTCACTGCTTGCGGTTGTTACTGGTAACAGTGCTGGTAACAGTTTTTGCAAGCGCTGTTACCACGGCGTCCGCAAGCAACACAGACCAACAGAAGAAACTGGCGGACTTACAACAAAAAATTGACGCTTTACAACAAGAACTCGAGTCCGACAGTAACGAAAAGGACCAGGCCGTTTATCAACTCAAAGCCGCCGAAATAGACATTGCCCGGCAAATTGGGCAGTTACAAAGTACCGATTGGCAGCTCAGCCAACAGCAGCAAAAACTGGATTCATTGATGGCGCAACAGCACGATATGGAGCGCCAGCTGGCGGCTCATCGCGATTACCTGATTAAGCAAATTCAAGCGGTTTATGCCATTGGCAAACAAGAATACATCAAATTATTACTAAACCAGCAAAATCCTTCGCAACTCGCCCGCATGGTTGTCTATTATCAATATTTCAATAGCTCACGCGCCGATCGAATCAATGAAATCACTCACAATCTTCTGGAACTGCGCAGTGTTAGCGACCAGATCCAAAATGAAACCGACGCGCTTAAGACGCTTAGAACGCAGGCCGAAGAAAACCAGCGCTTGCTTGCGGCAAAACAGGATCAACGGCGCCAATTGGTGGCAAATTTATCCGCGCGATTGAAAAATAAAGACCAGGCGTTGCAGGATTTGCTGCGTGATGAACAGCATTTGAAGCGTCTGCTAAACCAACTGGAAAGCGAGCTGCAGGATATCCAGCCGGACTTGATCCCGCCGACGGAATTTATCACCCAGAAAGGCAAGTTACCCTGGCCAACGGATGGCAAAATCACTGCCCGCTTTGGCAGTTCACGTCAAACGGGTGACCTAAAATGGAAAGGGGTGGTGATCCAAACCGAGGCGGGCATGGCGGTTCGAGCCATCGCCCACGGAAGAGTCGTTTTCGCGGACTGGCTGCGCGGATTCGGGATGTTAATCATTGTGGATCACGGTAAAGGCTACATGAGTCTTTATGGGCATAATCAGCAGCTGCACAAGAAACCAGGGGAGTGGGTGAATGGTAATGAGACTATCGCCAGTGCCGGCAACTCCGGCGGGCAAAAAAACAGCAGTCTGTATTTCGAAATTCGGCATAACGGCGTACCACAAAACCCGGATAATTGGTGTAAATCGCTGCCCTATACATCGTAAATTTTTTATACCTGCCTGGGGTTATTCGAACTATATAAATTATTATTTACTATCAACAAGTTAATGAGTTCCCAGAAAGCATGAAAAGCAGCTTTGGCTGTTTTAATGCAACACTAGCCCTAAAATTGTGTCTACACTTGAGTCTATAATTAACGAAATCAAGCCAGAGACAACCCGATAATCGGTATTAAGTGGCATCGTTCTTGTAACTTGAAACTCGTTAAATAATTACTACATATATTTATTATTTATTGGTAATACCAGCCTTTGGAAGGGTCCCCAAAATCGCTCCCGCAAAGTACCAGGTCCAAATCGACCTCCACCGGGTCGTTTTCACTCCAGTGCTAATTGCTAATAAGGTTGATAGATTTAACAGAACAAATGCTACGGATTATGCTATTCGTATAACTATTTGGTATAGTTGATTTTATTGGTATAGTTGATTTTACTCATGAAAAAATGTGATCACAGCAATTCAGCTTTGTCGTTTAATGGAGGCGTCATGAATTCGAACCTGCGCATGGTTTTAGTGCTAACAATTGGTGTAACCTTGGGCGTCTCCCTCGCTATCGGGCATGGAGTATGGGCGGAAAAGAAAGAAGAAGCCGTTACGCCAATCCCGCTCAACGAATTGCGCAGCCTGACGGAAGTATTCGGCCGCATCAAGCAGGACTTTGTCGAGCCCGTCAGCGATAAAACACTCTTGGAAAATGCCATTCGCGGCATGTTGTCCGGACTGGACCCGCACTCTACCTATCTTGATGCCGAAGGGTACAAAGACCTGCAGGTCGGTACTACCGGCGAGTTTGGCGGCTTGGGAATCGAAGTGGGAATGGAAGATGGTTTTGTGAAAGTCATCTCGCCCATCGATGATACACCCGCGCAACGGGCAGGCATACAAGCCGGTGATTTAATTATCCGCCTCGACAGCAAACCGGTAAAAGGCATGACCTTGCAGCAGGCCGTCAATTTAATGCGCGGCAAGGTTGGCAGCGATATCGTATTGACCTTGGTACGCGAAGGGGTGGAGAAGCCTTTCGAAGTCACCATCACCCGCGACACAATAAAGGTGCAAAGCGTCAAAGGACGCATACTGGAAGATGGCTACGGGTATGTCCGTATCTCGCAATTCCAATCACACACTGGCGAAAACCTGGCAAAACAAATCGGCAAACTGCGCGAGGAAGCCAAAGGTAAGCTGAATGGCCTGGTGCTTGACCTGCGCAATAACCCGGGAGGCGTATTGAACGCCGCGGTAGAGGTAAGCGATGCCTTCCTGGAAAAGGGCCTCATCGTCTATACCCAGGGACGGGTAGCGGACTCCGAGTTAAAATTTAACGCCACTCCAAATGAGTTGATCGACGGCGCCCCAATGGTAGTACTAGTGAACGGCGGTTCGGCATCCGCCTCCGAAATCGTGGCTGGCGCACTTCAAGATCATAAGCGCGCAATCATCATGGGCAGCCAGACTTTTGGCAAGGGATCCGTGCAGACCATACTGCCGTTGAAAAACAATACCGCGCTGAAATTAACAACCGCGCGTTATTACACGCCCTCCGGCCGCTCCATCCAGGCGTCCGGTATTAAACCTGATATTGAACTGGAAACCATAAAAATCGCCAGCGTGGAAAGCGGTGATGATGTGCGTATTAAAGAGGCTGATCTGACCGGTCATCTCGAAACCAGCGAAGAAAATGGCGGCGCTAATAGCGAGGATGCAAACAAGAAAAAGGACAAGAAAAAAGAAACGCTAAGCCTGGTACAAACTGACTACCAGTTGCATGCGGCGCTAAATATGCTGAAGGGTCTGCAAATCCTCAGACGATAACAGCGGGCCTGCTCTGCAATCATGCCTTCCGTACTTGTCCCTCTCGCGCAAGGCTGCGAAGAACTGGAAGCAGTGACCATCATCGACTTATTGCGCCGCGCGGGCATTGATGTCGTTACCGCCAGCCTGGACAGTGAACCGATCCGCGCCAGCCGGGGGACTGTCCTCATTGCGGACCAAATCCTGGACCAGGCATTGCAACAAAGTTTCGATATGGTCGTGCTGCCGGGCGGATTGCCGGGGGCCGACCATCTGAATACCGACCCGCGAATTTTGAAATTGCTGGCTAAAATGGCGGACATGAACCAGTTTATCGCGGCAATTTGCGCGGCGCCCAAGGTGCTTGCCACCGCTGGCCTGTTATCCGGCAAACGCGCCACCGCGTTTCCCGGCGTGCTGGAAAAACTTAGCCTGCCTGATACCGACATCGTGAAAGATCCGGTCGTGATCGATGGCAACGTCATCACATCGCGCGGCCCGGGAACCGCAATGGATTTCGCCTTGCAGTTAATTGAACTGCTGACGGATAAAGATAAAAGAAATTCTGTCGAAGCAGCCCTGCAACGGCCCTAAGCGCAACCACCTACTGAATACTTCCGTTGAACGACCTTCCGGCATCGGACTAGCGTTTTTGCTTTGTTTTGCGCCGCATTCAAGAATGTGGCGCTATGCACTATCAAGATGTTTCTGTAATGTAAAAGTAACTACTCACCCCGTGTGCAGCATAGGTTAAAG
>DATCIR010000090.1:0-10210 GCA_036507695.1 Gammaproteobacteria bacterium | reverse complement strand
GCTTTGACGATCGTGAAGACAAGCGTGCAATCCACTGCGTAGCGTTGTTCACCCAACCGGTGAACCTCGTTCGTGCATGAAAATAGAATGACATCCTATGGGTAGCTATTTTATAAAGTGGTTAACTGCGGAATCTAGGTTCAAACTCCACCGCCTCTTTCACGGCTTCTATACCGGCGCGCGCGCACTCATCGTGTAACAAGAGTATGTAAAGTGCAGCATGTCCGCGCATTGCTATCTCCTGACCAGATGGCTAGTCACGATTGGGTTATGAAAATTACAACCGGCCGCTAATATACGCCTGTAGTTGGGAATCGTTGGATCGGGAATTGTTTACCACTTTTTCCAGAATATAACGAGCCTGACGATTCGTGCTAACCGTCAGCAAGCCTTCCGCGGCAAAAATCCGGGAATCAACCGGCACATTAGGATCGCGCATATAGTCCTCGACTTTATGCAGGACCGTTGTACTGGGATTGGTTTTAATGTTTTCCGCGAGCAGGGTGCCTAAATATGGCGGCGCATGGTCAATATGGGTGTGCAGCTTGAGCAGGCCATCCACCGCGCGCGGATCGGGCAATTGCGCAATGGCGCTGGCGTACTTCTCCATGTCATATTGGCGCCGGTCCTGATGGGCGCCCACCGCCAGCATCACCAAGGTTTCTTCGTGATTGCTGATCAGTTCCCAGAGCCGTTGCTGTTCCTGCGTGTTGGCGGTCTGAAAATAATTCACCAGCAGCGTGGCGACCGTTTCCGGTTCGGGTACATTGTGCACCACTTTACTGAACACCGTGGAAACGTGTTCAGCAAAACCGGATCCAGGGTCAGCGCGGCCGCTGATCACATCCAGAACCGGCTGAAGTCCGGCGGGATTCTCCAGCTTGGACACCACCCAGGTTAATTCTTTGGCGAATTTTTCATGGCCGTTTTGCTGGAGTTTGTAAATAATTTCCAACAAGCGGCTGACTTGTTCCGGTCCGCCGTTTTGCATGAGTTTTTCCGACAAAATAATGGCAACGTTCCGGTTTCCCGCCGGGTCAATGAGCGCGTCAAATACCGGCAGCACCACATCGGAATCCAAGGCCGCCATTTTAACGGCCAGTTCCAGCATCATGCCTTCTTCCAGGGTTTTGTTTAGCATCATATCGGCCAATAGCAGCAGGCACGGGTCACAACGGCTGATAGCCACCCACAATCTGTCTAAGGCGGGTCTGTCCGCCTTGCGCCATGCCAGGATGTAGTCACTGATCACAGCGTGCGGATCGGCAGCGTTCTGGAGTTCTTCATCCACCCTACGTGTTGTTGCTGGTGACGCCGCCCGCGCTGACACTTTATCCGCACGGGGCTGAACCGTTGGCAGGAAATCACCTTGCTGTGAACCTGCCGGCGGCTGGGGAATTATCACTGATGCTGTTTGAGCCGTTGATTGGCTTTGCGTGCCGTGCCCAGCATCATTCGTACTGTCATCGGAGTTCTTAATAATCAACCACACCCCAAACAACACGGTTAACACGGCCAACAAATGTGCCAGGTAATTGGATTTCATGCGCGGCTGCCCGTCTGGTGTCGCTAAAAGAAACAGCATCTGAAACAAACATTATCAAACGTACGGCAATCAGTTTACCACGGACTTGAACCGGCGCATCACAAAAACGGCTGCCTGGCCTGGCTATGTTTTGTTACTCCAGACACTGTGAAAACTTGTTATTCGTCAAATGCGGGTTAACAGGCACTACTGACTCTGGTATAAAGGACGGGTTTGGTGGTACACGATTTATCGGCTCTACACTTACAGTTTGTGCGCTTATTGGTTTGCACCGTCAGATAGTCAACATTGTTGTTCAACGGTCTTGTTACACGAAAGGAGAAATTGCGTGAGCTATCAAGGAAAATTGATTTTTATCGCCGCTATTGCATTTATATTCAGCGGCATGGCCTACGCCGCGGGCACGCCTTCCGCCCAGGGTGCCAAGGTGTATATCGTTACACCGCAAAACGGCGCGGCCGTAACCAGTCCTTTTAAAGTGGTATTTGGCCTGAACGGTATGGGCGTCGCGCCGGCGGGCACCGATAAGGAAAACACCGGCCACCACCACTTGGTTATCGATAGCGACAGCCTGCCGGATTTCACCAAACCCATGGGGCCCGAAGTCAAGCACTTTGGCGGCGGCCAGACCGAAACCCTGCTGACCCTGGAACCGGGCAAACACACCTTGCTACTGATCCTGGGCGATAAGAATCATGTGCCACACAATCCGCCACTGGTGTCGGAAAAAATTACCGTCACCGTAAAATAAGACACAAAAGAGCTTGTAGTGAGTTTTAGGGAGCGGGATTTTCGGTTCCCGCGTTTGAACATGCCGGTTTTATGCCCTTCTTTGGAGGGTGACGCAAGAACCGTTCTTCTGATAGGTTGGGCGATACCGACCCGACCCCTGCATCCCGTTATCGCGATCCGTAGGGTGGGCATTGCCCACCACAAGTTTCTCCACGCTTGTTATGGCGGGCCATGCCCGCCCTACCCATGCATTCTGTTAGCTCGATCCGTAGGTTGGCGGTGAGGTACGAACCCCAACATACTTTGATTTTCGAAAGGTTTCTGTTGGGCTTCGTACCTCAGCTCAACATGAGTTATACGACATCCTCTCTAGGAGAGAGTTGGGGCGAGGGCAAATCGAAGCAAGATCAAACCACCACACAGTCGCAGATTCTTAAACGGCGCTTTTAAGGCCTGAAAAGTGTATTTTAAGGAGAAATAAAGGGTGTTTTTCGCCGCGTTTTTACAGTTTATCAATTAGTTGCGTAGGTCCGACCCAAGCTACGCTTTACAAATGATATACCTCTGCCACTGGGTGCCGAGGCATGCAGACACTGGCTCAGTAACTGGGAGTAGAGCAGGCGTGTACTTTCTGGTAAATAGTCCATATTTCAATTGGTTAAAAGTGGTTATACGCAGTTTATGCCAAAACTGCGTATAACGCCAGGACGCAAACTCTGGGTTAGTATACGATTAGCACAGTAGGATAAATAAGCCTTTCAAATCAGATAAATAGCTCGCCCTTTCACGGCGGCGGAAGGGGTTCGGCTCCCCTTGGGGACGCCATATAAAACAAAGGGTTAGCGGTTTTTTCACTAACTCGTTTTTAATTTGTCAATATTTTGTCAATAATAGAAAGTTCTTTTCCATCGTACTAAAGCTTCGATTTCGACGCTTAGCACACTTTAATGGTGTATTGACGTCATATACTTGTTGTATAGTTTACTAAACTGATAGTAAGAATAAACCTTCAAAATTGAACTTGTGCAAAAGCCTAAAAACCTTAGACAGTAAAGTTTCTTTTAGCGAAGTCGATATAGGATTAGGTCCAGTTTTTGCCGCGGATTCGTACTCATTGAAAAAACGCGTTTATTCTCAGTGTGAAATTACCTAAAAGGACTGCAAAACAGAGGACATGAAAATGATTGGTTCAGTTGTTGTAAAGGCTTTTTGGGATGAAGAAGCTCGCGTATGGGTCGCAACTAGCGATGATGTTCCAGGGTTAATTACTGAAGCCGAAACTTGCGATGCGCTAGCTAAAAAACTTATGGCTTTAATTCCTGAGTTACTTGAAGCGAATGGATTGATTTCCGCGGATAATATTCCGGAAATACCTGTGCACTTGTATAGTGAATGTAAACTTAGAACACATCGTAAAGCCTGTTAAAGGGCAACTTTACTCCGCTAGTAAAAAAGATACTAACTGAAAACGGCTGTAGTTTTAAACGCCAAGGAAATGGCGATCACGAAATATGGTTTAGCCCCCATTCCAATAGAAGTTTTCCTGTTGATAGTAAAATTAAATCTAGGCATACAGCCAATGGAATAATGAAACAGGCTGGAATTAACCATAAATTTTAATCTTTCGCATCTCTTGTAACTCCCACCGCGTCGGCGATTTCTTGCCGTGTGTTAAGCAAACTTCCGTTTTTTCTCCGGCTCAATCGGCTGGAAATACCAGCTTACATAATCTTCCATTTCGCTCGGCGTGGCGTGAAGTATGTCGATATTAACTACGCGCATTTCGGCGCGGCTGAAGTGGTTGCGCAATTCGTGAATAAAAAGCCGGTTACTCGGCAAAATAGAAGCCGTTACCTCGAAGGTCTTGCGCGTTTTGGGATGGACTAATTTTAATGCCTCGTCAGAGAAATCTGTGGGTATCCAATGCTGAAAAAACCTTAATGCAAAGGCGTGAAGCCGCAAAGCATTCAATCTATTACTTCATGCAAGCTTAACTTATGCAACCCTGTCAGCCGCCAAAGGCGGTGGGCCGCCCTGCCCGGAACCCAAAAGACAATTCACTACCGTTTTTTAAAAATAATCCGGTTTACTTTGCGCCATGGCGTCTTTGCGTTGAATACTGGCGTTAAGTGACCCACTGATTGTTCGGAACACCCTAAAAAAAGAGCCAAAAATAAAAACGGGGCCCGCAGACCCCGTTAAGTCAATGTTACACGTTATTGTTGTTAAACTGTACCAGTCTTAGAACTTAACGATATAGCCAAGAGAGAACCCGCTTGGGTCCTCACCCACGGCAGATGGAGCAATGTCATCACCATGACCGCCACCGCCGGTGACACTGTAGTCTGCGTTATCGTCATTTTCTGTCATGGCATACGCTATGTAGATTGTGGAACTCTTGCTCATGGCAAAGTCAGCACCCACCGCCAATATAGTAGCGCCGGTATCAGTAGCGTCGCCGAAGTCGTCAGCCATCGCGTACTGGAGTTTAAGCAGGGTAGCCCCTGTCTTAAAGCCCACACCCAGACCCATCACGTCGAGGTCAGCACCGCTCACGCCGCCCTGATCCGAAGCGCTGTGGAAGAAACCATTAATAGTGAGAGGACCACCCTTGTACTGCACACCGGCGCGCATAGCGCTTTCGTCATCGTCAGCATTAATGTTGTGCATTTCATACGCCAGCGTGACACGCACCGGACCGGCGTTGAAGATTACATTAGCACTATACGCATCATTGTCGTTGGCAGTGGAACCACTTGCGGTACCCGAGCCGGTATTGGTCGAGTATTGGAATTTGATCGTGGCCACATCGCCCAGCATTGGCGAGATGTACAGAATACTGTTACGCGCGCGTTCGTCCCAAGCGTTGGTGGTACCATTGGAACGGGAAAAGTTCCGCAAGTCGCCAATATAGTCGTTAAACAGATCGTGGGTGGAACGCACATCCTTAAACGGGGTGTCGTGGTTACCGATACGCACCTCACCAAAACCACCGCCAAGACTGACGAAGCTGTTACGATCAGCAAGGGTGCCGCCAGCACGGTTATCTAGCGCAATGCCGGTTTCAATCTGTAAGCCAGCTTTCATACCGTTGTCCAGATCCATCGAGCCTTTTAAACCAAAGCGGGATGAGTTGGACGCTATGTTCATGGCGGAGTCGGTGCCGTCGTCAATCACATCTAAGGAAACGTGACCCACACCATACGCAGACATTTCAGCCATGGCGGCCATAGGCATGGCCAGGCCGGCTGCGACTGCTATCGCAAGTAATTTTTTATTCATTGTAAGCTCCTTGTAAACGAGTGGATTAGTAAAACTCGAAAGCTTTTATAGCCCAGCTCCTGTGGCGTTGCAACCACTATTTTTGGGTTTTGCGCAACAAGTTCAATTTTTTGTTGCAGTTTTGCAACATATTAGGGTTTGTGAGCGAATAATAAGCAACATAAACCAACCCCACCGCGTTCCCCTCGTTGCCAACCTACCACATGTTTATGGATCACTGTTGAGTGGTCAAGGCCGGTTTTAGTCACTTACCAAAGCCATAACCAGACCGTCATCAATCCGGCCAGCGCACTCACCAGTAAGGGCAGGCCCACGCGCAGGCCGATGGCGGAGCCGCCGATCACCGCGGCCATGCCGGCCTTAACCAGGCTGTTCGCCGTGGCCGCAATAATGATCCCCAACACCGCGACGTGCACCGCCAGATCCGTCTGACTCAAGCGGGCCAGCGACAAGGTCACGGGGTCAACATCCGCGACACCGGACGCCGCCGCGAGCACCAGCACGCCCATATCCCCAAACCAGTGCTGCAATGCCTTGCTGAGCAGCATCACCACCACCAGGATCAATCCGAAACTGATCGCCGTTTTTAATTCTAACGGATTTTTCAGGGGCGAGGCCGCGTCCGCCGGTGTGGCGGATTGCGCGCGCCAGTAAAACAATGCCGGGCCATAGGTCACAACCGCCATCACCGCCGCCGGCGCCAGCAGGTTAACAAACACCTCACTATTGATGATGCTGGTCACCAGCAACATACGCGGCAGCATGGTCCCGCAGGCCAGCAAAATGCCGGTCGCCAGCATCGGGGCCATGGCTTGTTGTTGATGCGCCATGCGCGAAAAGTGCAGCGTGACGGCGGTCGAGGATACCAAGCCACCGAACAAACCCGCAAATACCGGGCCCCGGCGCGGGCCGCCGAGTTTAATCGCGAAATAACCGGCAAACGAAATCGCCGCGATCAGCACCACCATCCACCACATCAAGTAGGGATTGAGCACCTGCCAGGGACCATAACCCTGATTGGGCAGCACCGGCAGCAATACAACCGATATCAGCAGCAGCTTCATGCCGGCCTGCAGTTCCGTCTCCTCCAATACACTGACCCAGCGATGCAGCAAAGGCTTATGACCTAAAATCAGGATCGAAATAACCGCCGACGCCGCCGCAATGGCAATTTCGCCCACGCCGGCCAGCGCGCCCAGGACAAAGACCAGCAGTCCCGCCACCAGGCTGGTAACGCCAACGTCTTCGCTGCCGCGCCGCAGATTAACGACATAAGCGGTGGTCAACACCCCCGCCACGCCAATGAACACCAAACCCAACGCCAACGTGCCAAAATGCCCGGCCAGCAGTGCCGATCCGCCGCCCAACAGGCCGAGCAAGCCATAAGTGCGTATCCCGGCAATGCGCTGACCTTCTTTCGCGGCGCGTTCTTTCCAACCGCGTTCCACGCCAATCAACAAGCCAATCGCCAGCGCAACGCCCAGATGGAAAAAGCTTTCCTGTACTTCACCCATTGTTCAATGGTCCTTTTGTTAACTAGGGAATTGTGCGCACAGGTTTCAGGATTTATCAACCGCCCAACAGGTGTTTGATGACATTAGCACTACGCAGGCCATTGTCGTTTGACTTTTGATTAGCTTACTGCAGCGGTGGCAGGGGCGGCATCGGGACGCCTAAACAACCGGAGATAGCACGCATGAGTTCCGCGCCGCGGATCGTGACTTGGTTATCCACGGCAATACACACCACCAGCGCCTTGAGGATTCGCGGCTTCAACAACGGCTTGACCTGTTCCAACTTGTCCATTGCGTTGTCCACAGCGGCTATCGCGATCGCTTCACGCGGCATTATCCGCAAGGCAGTGGCGCCAATTGCCCGAATACCCGCGGTAAACGCCGCGTGGGCTTCGGGATCCTGCCGGTGTTCCGTATACGCCACCATGGACAGAATCAATTCCAGCTCCTTTTTGACGGCGCCGATGTGGCTATGCAGCGCATGCGGCGGTTTGCGCAGGCCATGCGCTTCGTCCACCAGTTGTTTTATCAAGCGTTGCACGATCCATTCACCGATGACGACTTTCTTGTCGGCCGCGATCAAGACATCCACGTTGCGTTTGAAGCGCTGGTATTGCGGCGCGGACAGTGCGCGCAGCGCCGGGAAACACAACTCAAAGACCGGCAGGCGCAAGGCCGGCGGCAAGGCCGCCACCGCGGGATATAACTGCCGGGTTTTTTCATACACACCGGCGTCAGCCTGCGCTTGCAGATGTTGCCACTGTAACGGTTGCAGTTCGTTACCGTATTGGATCAGGAAACTATACATTAGCGCCCGCACGCCGAAGGGGTCTTGCGCCTCGGTTTTAATCACCGCCGGAATCTCCTGCAACAACTGCCGGGCGTGCGCATAGTCATTGTCCATCGGCTGGCCGGCGCGTTCAATCGCTTGTAATGCCTCTTGCATTGCAATCTGCACCGTGGCCGCGGCGGCAGCGGGGGACAAAGCATGCTTCGCGGTTTGTGTTTTATCGCCGGGTGCTTCCTGGGGGGGCGCTTCCTCGCGCTTGGGCGTTACATATTTGCCGTTCCAGCGGGGTTCAATGCGGCGGATACGTTGCGCCAATGGCGGATGGGTGGCAAAGATAAACGACAGCACGCTGCGCACCCCGCTGGAAAAATACGCGTGACTGTATTCCGGCGCGGAGGGCGATAACAACAGGGATCCGGCATGCACGCCGCCGATTTTTTTCAGCGCGCCGGCAATGCCGCCGGCAGTGCGCGTGAACTGCACTGCCGACGCATCGGCCAGATATTCCCGTTGCCGGCTGACAATCGCCTTAATCCATTGCCCAAAGAAGGTGCCGCAATAGCCGATCACAGCCAAGCCGAGTCCCAGCACCATGATAGCGATGGCGATCTGGCCGCCACTGCGGTTGCGGGAACTGCCGACATAGCGCACCGAGCGCATCAGGTAATAGCCGATCATGCCGAGCAACAAAATGCCATTTAACACGCCGATCAGCCGGATGTTTAAACGCATGTCGCCATTAAAGATATGACTGAACTCGTGCGCGATCACGCCTTGCAATTCATCCCGGCTTAAATACGTTAACGCGCCACGGGTGACACCAATCACGGCATTCGCGGGTGACCAGCCGGCGGCGAAGGCATTAATGCCGCTTTCCTCCAGCAGATACACCGCTGGCGTTGGCGTGCCGGAGGCGATTGCCATCTCTTCGACGATGTTCAGCAACTTACGTTCCGCCGGATCGCGGCTGCTTTGGGGTATCAACCGGCCGCCCAGCATTTCAGCGACGATTGGCCCGCCGCTAGATAGCTGCGCCGTTTTATAAAAGCTTCCCAGGGCGATAATGCAGGCCACAGCCAAGGTCACCGCAACAAACAACGGTGCATCGAAGACGGCCACGAGCTCACCCCATGAGCTAACGAATGCGCCGGTTTCCTTGTACGCCAGGACCTCGAATATCAAGAGATTGGTAATCAACACCAGGGTAGCCACCGCCAGGCCAAACAGCAGGATCAATGACAAGGTATTGCGGCGGGCGGCGTCTTGCGCCTCGAAAAAATTCATAGCTTACATGTTCGCTTTTTTGTCAGAACGACACCCGGTTAGAAAGACACCTTGGGTACCGCCTGGATTTGCGCGCGGTCTTCAAATTCCAGGGGCGAGGCGTCTTTACCGTGGCCAAAGGTGCCGGCCAGTACGTTCTGCGGAAACGACTGTTTATAGGTGTTGTATTCCATCACCGAATCATTAAACGCCTGCCGGGCAAACGAGATGCGGTTTTCGGTGCTGGTTAACTCTTCGGTCAACTGCATCATGTTTTGATTGGCTTTCAGGTCGGGGTAGGCTTCCATTACAAAATTCATCCGCCCGAGGGCGTTGACTAATGAGCCTTCCGCCGCCGACAAGGACTTGATCGCATCCGCGTTGGACGGATCCGCATGCGCCGCATTCAGCCCGCTGAGCGCGGCATTGCGCGCGGCGATGACCGCCTCCAGGGTTTCGCGCTCATGCTTGAGATAACCCTTGGCGGTTTCCACCAGGTTGGGAATCAAATCATAACGCCGCTTTAACTGCACTTCGATCTGGGCAAAGGCATTGGTCAGGCGGTTCTTCAGGGCGACCAGCTTGTTGAATATCGCGATGATGTACAGCACCGCCACGCCAATGACAACTAAACCAACGATTGTAGATATTTCCATGGGATTCCACCTTGTTGTTATGTTGAGGTTTCCAGATAGCAAAGCTATAGATGCCAAGCCAATATCGATAACGCCAGAAATATCACCGCCAGCATTAAAAACAACCGCCCCAGCCCGGCGATGCCCGCCAACTCCTCGCCGCGGCGGGCGAGAAAATCCACCAGCTCCCGCTCATTCAGATCGGCGCAATGCGGGCACTCCGTCAGGCGATACGCAAAGGACATGCCACAGCGGCCGCAGGCCCGAAGGCGTTTAATATATGGGGGCAGCAGCATACCGGTACTTTAACCTAGATTCCGCAGTTAACCACTTTATAAAATAGCTACCCATAGGATGTCATTCTATTTTCATGCACGAACGAGGTTCACC
The DNA here is from genome assembly GCA_036507695.1 of Gammaproteobacteria bacterium. Lineage (GTDB taxonomy): Bacteria > Pseudomonadota > Gammaproteobacteria > SZUA-152 > SZUA-152 > JAKEGK01. The sequence continues at coordinate 58 of DATCIR010000090.1, read as the reverse complement.
TGTTGGGTGAACAACGCTACGCAGTGGATTGCACGATTTTCAAAGCGCATGGCGGCGT
>DATCIR010000089.1:0-3015 GCA_036507695.1 Gammaproteobacteria bacterium | reverse complement strand
GGTGGCGATGCCCACACTGATGGTGACTTTGATGTTTTCGTCGCCATAACGGGTGATTTTGCTTTCGATGTCGCGGCGCATTTTCTCACCGATAGCCAGGGCAGCGGTTTTGTCCGCGCGCTTGCACAACGCCACGAATTCATCACCACCGACCCGGCACAGAATATCGGTTTTGCGCAGGTTGGATTTCAACTTTTCCGCGATCTGCTTTAGTACGGCATCGCCTCCCGGATGGCCATAACGGTCGTTGATTTTTTTAAAATGGTCAATGTCAATAACCAGCACACTATTCACATCGCCATGCCGCAGCGACATTTCCAATTCCGTTTTCATTAATTCCTCGAAATGCCGGCGGTTATGCAGGCCGGTTAAGGAATCGGTTACCGACATCTTGCGGAACTCCTGATTAATGCGCTGCAATTCCTCGGATTGCTGCACCAGTTGCCGGTTATTCTGAATCAGTTGCTTGTCGGCCAGGTCGATCTTGGATTGCAGGCGTAAATTGGCGTCGTTCAGTTGCGCGCTTAACAGGTTGAACTGCTGCGCAAGCTTGCCGAATTCATCCTCGGAAATAACCGGCACTAAACCCACGATGCGGCCATTCTTATCCACGCTGTCATTGAGCGAGTCGGACATGATACTCACGGGGCGGATTATGATAAATGACAACGCCAGGAACTCACCCAGCGCGATCAGGAAGATGACGAACGCCTCGCGTTTTATCAACGCAAATTTCTGTGACTCCAGGCGTTGCAGGGTGTTCTCGATACTCAGACCCAAGGTCAGGTTGCCGATGATTTCATCGTCCAGGCGGATGTCCTGGTTGAAAATCACCGTATGGGGAATCGCGCCATCACCTGACTCTGCCATGACACTGCCCCGGACATTGACCACTTTTGTATATGCAACATCTTCCGCAAGCGTAATTTCATCCAGCAGAAGTTGCAGGGTGTGGTAGTCGTAACCCACCACGCTGTAGGCGAGCGACTTGGCGACAAAACGGCTGATATCCGAACCCCGCTGATTGATATCTTTCAGCGTGTTGCGTTCTTCCTGTTTCAGCGCCATCCAGCCGCTCACCGTGAGCCCGACTAACAATACCGACATCAGTATTAACAATACTTTTTGTCGAACGCCAAAGCGGAACAGGGTTAAAAATTTATTGCGATTCATTAGTGTACTTTTCTACGGCCTTGTAATCCGCATGCGCGAAATCTTCGAAAAATAAATAGTGAGTTGTGCGGCGGATGGTGCGAGACATCCTGCAATCATTGACCTGGCCCCTGTTTCAAAGTACCGAAACCTTAGCCGGCAAGTCCCGATCGCCAACGCCGTTTGTTTAGTTATCGGTCAATGCACTGAATTCTTTGACAATATCCGCTGAGGGGCAGCGGCTGCACAGTAAATTTGCGCAGGGTTACGGAGAGGATTTACTTATATATGCGGGTGTTATGGCGGCCACGGGCTGGACCAGCCGGGTTATCATATTTATTGATATCGATATAGGAGGGCGATTTTACACAAGCTTATTTAATCGAACCCGGGTTTTGCCCGTGGTTACGCCACTGATTCGGCCGGGTCTAACAACGAGTCGCGATAGAGCAACTGTTCTACCTCGCGTGCCGGCACGGGGTGGCTGAACAAATAGCCTTGTACCGCGTTCACTCCGACCTGGCGCAGGAACTCCAGTTGTTGCGCGCTCTCCACCCCTTCCGCGGTAACCTTGAAGCGCAAGCTTTTGGACAAGGCGCAAATCGCCTCCACGATGGCGGCATCATCGATGTTAATTGTTATGTCATGCACAAACGACTGATCAATCTTGAGCGTATCCACCGGCATGCGTTTTAAATAGGACAGTGACGAGTAGCCGGTTCCGAAATCATCTACGCTCAGCGCTATTCCGGTATCCTTCAACATGTCCAGAATGTGAATGGTATTACTGAAGTCCTCGATTAACAGGCTTTCGGTGATTTCCACATCCAACAGATGCGGACGCAAGCGGGAACTATCCAGCGCCTGGTTCACCTGTTGGATGAGATTTCTATTTAAGAGCTGTTTGGCGGACATGTTGACATTGATTTTCAGGTCGCGAATGCCCTGCAGTTGCCAGGCAACGTTCTGCTTGCAAGCGCGCTCCAATACCCACTGGCCAACGGGAATAATCAAGCCACTTTCTTCCAACAGGGGAATAAACTCCAGCGGTGATATTAATCCCAGTTCCGCGCAATGCCAGCGCAGCAACGCTTCAACCGCCAGTATCTTGCCACTGGTAACGTGCACCACCGGTTGATAATACAATTCAAACTCATCCCTATCCAACGCCCGGCGTAACGCGTTTTCAATGGAAAACCGCGAAGCCAATTGCCGCCGGGCGCTTTCCGTGAAATAACGAAAGGTATTACGCCCGGCGCCTTTTGCCTTGGACATCGCGGTATTGGCTTTTTTCAGCAGAGAATTCACATCGTCGTCATCAAAAGGATAAACAGCAATGCCAATACTGGGTGTGATAAAGAACTCCCTGCTTTCCATGACAATCGGTTCGGACACCGTCGCAAGGATCTGTTTGGCGACTTCTTCCACTTCATCAATCATGGCGATTCTTTTCAGCACAAACACAAACTCGTCACCGCCGATACGCGCCACCGTGTCTTCGCCTCGCATACATTGCTTCAATCGGCTGGAAATTTCCATCAGCACACGGTCGCCGATGGCATGCCCCAACGCATCGTTGACTTTCTGGAAATGATCAAGGTCGATGAACAGTACCGCCACCAGCAATTCACGTGATTCGCATTCTTTCATGGCGTCTTCCAGCCGGTCACGAAACAGAATGCGATTCGGCAGTCCCGTCAACATATCGTGATAGCCCTGATGTTCGATGAACTTGTCCTGCTGACCAACCGTTTCAGCGAGCTGTTTTAATCTTGCTTCAGCGTTATTTACCAGCAGAAAAAATACCGCGATCAGCGCAATCAGTAACAATGCAATGGTGAAGTAGGCTACACCGATATTCTG
>DATCIR010000088.1:0-2438 GCA_036507695.1 Gammaproteobacteria bacterium | reverse complement strand
TTTGCTACGGACCAGTCTATTATTGTTCGTCATGAAAGCGGGCTCCCGTGATTGTTATATTGTTTAGCGACAATAATTGTATCACTGGACCCGCTTTCTTCCTTTTAATTTAATGACTTATCCTTATCTAAGTGCCATTCGTATCTGGCCCCGATAATGGTGAAAAAAAATCGCCAGCGCCGCGAGCTGCAATAGAATTTCCACCGGCATTAGCCGATAAAGTGTTTGATTTCCCTCGTGGCTGTTCCTGATCACGGAAAAACTCGTTTGTTCCTGGTTGGTTAGATTGCGCGGTTGTTCGTCGGCTCCCGGTAATATTGCGGTCCATTTCCGTAAGTCTTGACCGGTATTAACGTTACAAAACGCACGTAGTGCGCAGAAATGCGGCGGGGAAAAATTAACGGAAGCGGTTTAGGCGGTATCGCTTTAATAATCCAAATAATCAATCAGTTATCGAGGTCCGGTTACTTGTACCGACAAACAATTTTGTAAAGAAAACGCGGAAATGTTCGATAACTAAATGGAGTTAAGCGTGGGAGATGTCTGGCGCGGGACGTATCGCGCCGGTAACTTTATGGGGTGAGATTGTGATTCCGGAAAGTCAATTAAAAACCGCCAAAATACTCTTAGCCGATAATGACCTGGTTAATGTGCTGGCGCTGAAAAACATCCTGCACGCGCACGGCTATCGGAATATTTCCAACGCCAAACCTGCCGGCAGCGAAAGATTAGTGGACTTGCACAATCCGCCGTCACTGGTGGTGCTTAACGTTGATAACACCAATGGCGCTCAACTGCAGGTTTTGAAGAACCTGCAACAGGATCTTGCGCGGCGGGATATACCCGTTTTGCTGCTGACCCGTGACACCGGTTCCGAACTGGTGCGCAACGCACTTGAGTTGGGGGTGAAAGATATCATCAGTTGGCCATTCAATGAGAACGAAGTGGTGGCACGTATCGGTGTGTTACTGGAAAATCACTATCTTTCTAAAATGATCAGCGCGGGCCGCGCCGGGCAAACTACCGCCCCGCCAGGCCATCAATTGCAAGTGATTGAGTTAACCCGGCAAATTGAACAGATTAAAAAATCCCAACAGCAGGGCATGCAGCTGGCCGGATATGATTCTTTAACCGGTCTTGCGAATACGGCCAGCATGTGTGATTACCTGCGAAGTACCCTGCGCAATATTCAGGAAGAGGATCGTCTGGTGGCTATGCTGCTTTTTTCCCTGGAGAATTTCAGCGAAATCACCAAATCGGTAGGTTATGCGTGCGGTGACCAAATACTGCAAATGGCGGCGAACAGGATCAGCGAAAACGTGGAACGTCTGCAAAATGCAAAAAACTCCCCGGAAAAGTTTTTTTCCGCGAAATATTCCGGCGGCAAGTTCGTTGTGGTAATCAACGATCTGGAGTCGGAAACCAAAGCTATATCAATTGCCCATCGAATTTTGGCTTCGATGTCAGCGCCATTCGAGCTGCCTAATATTGTACTGGAAATCGGCACTCAGGTCGGTGTTTCACTGGCGCCGAGGTTTACTTGCGAAGCCACTGAGTTGGTGCGACAGTCGGAAGTAGCGCTGCATACGGCAAAGCTGAGTAGTCAGCCGCTGATCGTATATGAAAAAGCGATCGATAACTACGATCCACGGCGGCTGGCGCTGATGGCCGACCTGCGCAAGGCAATCAACAATGACGCGCTTTACCTGGTCTATCAGCCAAAAATAGATATCAAAAACGGCGTGGTATCCGGAGTTGAGGCCTTGTTGCGCTGGTATCATCCGGACCTGGGTTTGATACCGCCTGCTGAATTCATTCCCTTGGCGGAGCAGAGCAGTGTCATCAAGCCATTAACGGTGTGGGTGTTGAATAATGCCATGCGCCAGGCAGCAGCGTTTGCGCGTTCCGGTCTGGATATCTCGATTGCGGTGAATATTTCGGCGAGCAGTTTGCGGGACGATTCCCTAGTGGGATACACCAAGATGTTATTGCAGAAAAATCATGTCGCACCAGAGCGGCTGATTCTGGAAATTACCGAGAGCGCCATGATGCACGATCCTAATAAGGGATTGAACCTGCTTAACCAGTTGAGCGACATCGGTGTACAGATTTCCATTGATGACTACGGCACAGGATACTCATCGCTGGCATACCTGAAACGTCTTCCGGTGAAGGAAATGAAAATTGACCGTACTTTTATCAAAGATATGGCGGTCGATGAAGATGACAAACTGATTGTGGGAACAACCATTGATATGGGACACAATTTCGGCTTGCGGGTTGTCGCTGAAGGCGTGGAAGACGGCCAGACCGCTAAATTGTTAAGGGAAATGGGCTGTGACCAGTTGCAGGGATATTATTACGCCAAACCCATGCCAGTGGGCGAGCTTTATGAATGGATGACCATCGATAATAAAGTGGCCTGGACGCTGCGCTGA
>DATCIR010000087.1:0-28715 GCA_036507695.1 Gammaproteobacteria bacterium | reverse complement strand
CGTCTTGACTCAACCGGTTTAATAGTGGCAAACGCGCCAGGGCTTGTTGCCATTGTAGATCGGTAACGGGTGAGCGGCGGAAAATGCGCTCCTGCCACCACCTGGAAATGAAGGAAAACATCACTGTTACATAATGTCAGTCATCATTTATTGCAAGCCTTGTTTATTGCAAGCCTTGTTGCAGGTGCTATTTCAAGTGCTATGCTGAATTGAGTATCAACAATGCCGGTTGCGGTTCCTGGTCAAAAATTGACGGATTGGTAATCCAATAAGAATAGTATAACAGGGGGTGTTATGAAATTATCTCGCGGGTTGGTTTTGTGGTTTGTAAGTGCCGTGTTTTTATTGTTTTCGGGCTTTGCGGTTGCCGGAGCCGACAAAGAACGTCGCTGGACTATTGATGATTTGCTGGCGGAGCAACCGCGTCCGTTTGTGATTGGTCACCGGGGCTATGGGGAAAACCTGGGCGAGAATCCGGACCAGCCCATAGAAAATACTATCGCATCCATCACACGCGCGTTTAAGGAAGGGGTCAGCATTGTCGAAGTCGACGTGGTGATGACGGCGGACCAACACGCCGTGGCATTGCACGACGATTTTTTAAGTGATTTTACCTGCGTGAATACCTTAACCTTCGGCGAGTTAAAAAAGCGTCTGCCTTATGTGCCGACGTTAAAACAGATTTTGAATGTCGCCAAGCAATTCTCCCAGCGGAATCCGGCAAAGGACAACGACAGCATCAGTGGCCTGGTGAATATTGAAGTCAAAACACCGGCTCCGCTGTGTGATCCCGATGACAACACAGAAGCAAAAGTCGTCGCTTCGGTGTTGCGGGCCGTGGAAAAAACCAAAAGTTCCCAGCAAGTGATTATTGAGGCGTTTTCGCCGGCGATTTTGGGCATGTTCGCGGCCGAAGCGCCGGCGATTAAGCGCAATTTTTCCATCAACATTTTACAACTGCTCAGTCAGGAGGAAGTGGAGGCGCTGACCGGCTTACCGGTAACACTGATCGACAAGAATGACGGCTTTGGTTTGCAGTGGGCGGAAATCGGCGTGATTTTCCGCTTGCCCGGCTATCGTTCCATAGAAGAATACATTAACGTGGCATATGGCCTGGGCGCGGATCTGGTCACGCTTGACAAGTTGATACCAGGCCAATTCGATAGCTTGCAACCGGGCAGCGCCGCGTTATTGGTGGCGCAGCTTCATGCGTTGGGATTTAATGTGACTGCCTATACGGTTGATACCGAAGCGGAATGGCTGTTTATGTCCGCGATCGGCATTGACGCCATATATACCAACGATATTCCCCTGGGCTTGCTGTTGGAAGGCAGCGCCGAGCGGGATTGAATAACCGAACCAAGGTAACCGAACCAAGGTAAATTCACCGGTAAAGCGCGAATCGCACCAAGGCCTTATTTTCGCGGATCGGCGGGTGGCGGTGTGCGTGGATGATCAGGTAATAGAGGAAGGGGGCGTTGCCCCCTTTCTTTTCGCGCGGTTAACGATGGTATTTTCGTTACCGCGGGTTGATAGTTTTATATGATTTTAATGCGATTCCGCCGGACGATGATTATCATGCCAGGGTTCGGGATTACCGTGCCGGTGTTCGAGTATCGCTTTGCCTTTCTTGCTGCGCAGACTCACCATATCCAGGCTTTCACACTTCGGGCATTGTGTATTACTGAAGAGCGCTAAATGATAAATCGTCCACGAAAGCGGAATAACCAGTAAAAAGAGTAAACTGGAAAATATTGTCAGGCCGCCAAACATTAGCCAGATAAAGGCATCTACCGCGAACGTGCCCCAGCTTTGATGTTCCGCTTCACCGACATAGCCGCAGCTTTTACATACCCGGTCTGTCATCGTAATCTCCTGTCCCCGAATTGTTGTTGTAGGATTAAAGTACCTATAAAAATAGTAGCCACTCATTGGATGGGTGGCTATCTGTACTTGGGGTGTTTTATTGATGCCGGTCAAAAAAAGTTGGGTTGCTAACGCGACGAATCAGCGTGATGCGAGGCCTTCGATCAGCGGGATTAAAAATGTCAAATACACCCGGTTTATTCAGTTACGGTTCATGTTCCAGCGCTTCCAGTTCTGCGTTGGCGGCCAACCATTGTTGTTCCAGGAGTTGCAGTTGTTTATCGGCGGTGGCTTGCTGCTCGAGAAGTTGGCTTAACTGGGTTTTATTTTGCGCGTCATACAAATTGCTGTCGGCAAGCTGTGCCTGAATGGCGGTTTTTTCCCGATTGCAGGTTTCAATTTGGGTTTCCAGATTTTTGATTTTAGTGCGCAGCGGTTGCTGTTTCTTTCTCAGTTCCGCGGCGTTTTGCCGTTGTTGTTTTTTATTGGTGGGGGCCAGCGATTGGTTATCATTGGCCTGATAAACCACTTCATTGCTACCGGTTTTGTTGTCCTTGTCCTGGTCTTTTAGCCATTGCCGGTAATCGTCAAGGTCGCCATCAAACGGTGTGACCCTGCCATTCGCAACCAGTAACAAGCTATCGGTGACGGTGCGCAGTAAGTGCCGGTCATGCGAAACCACGATCATGGCGCCTTCAAATTCCTGCAGGGCGATACTCAATGCGTGACGCATTTCGAGGTCCAGATGATTGGTGGGTTCATCAAGCAGCAACACGTTGGGTTTTTGGTACACCAGCATTGCCAGCACCAGGCGGGCTTTTTCCCCGCCGGAGAACGGCGCCACCGGTGAGGTGGCCATCGCGTCACGAAAGGCAAAACCACCCAGAAAACCGCGTAACTCTTTTTCCGTTGCCCTGGGGGCGAGACGCTGTAAATGCAGCAAAGGACTTGCCTGGAGATCCAGTTGCTCCAGTTGATGCTGCGCGAAATAACCGATATGAATATCTTTGGCTTCAGTGCGCTCACCGCTGATCGGTGTCAGTTCACCAGCCAGCAATTTAATCAGTGTCGACTTGCCCGCGCCGTTGTAACCCAGCAAACCAATGCGGTTGCCGGCTTGAATATTCAAATTGATATTGGATAATACCGGCTTATCCGCATAGCCGGCGCTGACTTGTTCCAGGTGCAGCAACAAATCGGGCAGCCGGTCCGGGCGCCGGAAATGAAACTCAAACGGTGAGTCTACATGCGCGGCGCTGATGACTTTCATGCGTTCCAGCGCTTTCACGCGGCTTTGCGCCTGGCGTGCCTTGGTGGCCTTGGCGCGAAAGCGATCCACGAAGTCCTGCATGTGAGCGATTTCGCGTTGTTGTTTTTCGTAGGCGGCTTGCTGGTTGGCGAGCTGTTCAGCGCGCCGGATTTCAAACGCCGAATAATTGCCGGTATAAAGTGTCAGGCTACCTTGTTCAATGTGCGCTACGTGCGTCACAACCCGGTCGAGAAAATCCCGGTCATGGGATATCAGCAACAAAGTCCCGGGATAGCTTTGCAGCCATTCTTCCAGCCAGATCACCGCTTCGAGATCCAAATGGTTGGTGGGTTCATCGAGTAATAACAGATCGGAGCGGCACATCAGCGCCTGCGCCAGGTTAAGCCGCATGCGCCAGCCGCCGGAAAATTCGCGCACGGGACGTTGTTCCTGTGCGCTGGAAAAACCGAGCCCATGCATTAACTTGCCGGCCCGGCTCGGAGCGCTATAACCGTGAATGTGTTCCAGGTCGCTGTACAAGTGGGCCAGCTTGTCGCCATCATCGGCTTGTTCCGCCAGCGCGATTTGCCGCTGCAAGGCGCGCAACTCCAGGTCGCCATCGATGACGTATTCCAGCGCGGACTTATCCGCGGCAGGTGTTTCCTGGGCGACGTAAGCTATCACCGTATTGGGTGGCAGTGAGAAGTCACCGCCATCCGCATGCAGTTCATTGCGGACCAGTGCGAACAAGCTGGATTTGCCAACGCCATTGGCGCCCGTTACACCCACGCGTTGCCCAGCGTGAATGGTACAGTTCACATCATGTAATAATTCGCGGGTACCGCGCCGTAGGGAAAGATGGGTGAATTTCAGCACGGGGGGAGTGTAGCAGAAATTGGCAGTGGAAATGAATATGCAGCAGGGTGTAACCCTGCGCAGCTTTCGAATTCTGAGGACTGAATGTTATGATGCACTGCCGCCAACGTCTATTTTCTGAGGTATATAATCAAAATGGCAGCGTTGCCAATTTATCGATTAACAGTCGGCGATGAAGTGGTTGTTATTCATCGCAAACGCATCAAGCACATTTATCTCGCGGTGCGGCCCGCCGACGGCCGGATCACAGTTTCAGCGCCGTTACGGATAGATGATACGGCGTTAGCGGCGTTTATTCTGTCCAAAACCAATTGGATCCGGCAACGGCGGGCTACCTTGCTGACACTGCAACGGCAACGTGCGCAGCGGGACCCGCAATATGTTTCCGGTGAACAGCATTACTTTCGTGGAGATGGCTACCAGTTAAATGTCATTTATCAATCTTCGTTGGCTAATGTAGCGCTGAGAGATAACCGGTATATTGATGTGTATATTCGCGAACACGCCAGCAGGGAGCAACGCCGCAAAGTGCTGACGGAATGGTACCGCTGGCAACTCAAGCAATTGATACCGCCCTTAATTGAAAAGTGGCAACCCATCATAAACGTCGCCGTTAACGCATGGGGTGTCAAGCAAATGAAAACGCGCTGGGGCACCTGCAATATACCGGCGCAGCGCATCTGGCTTAATCTGGAATTAATCAAAAAGCCGCCCGTATGTTTGGAATATGTGGTAGTGCATGAAATGGTGCATTTGCTGGAGCGCAGCCATAACGCCCGTTTTAAGGCGTATATGGATAAATTTCTGCCCAATTGGCGGAAGCAGAAGGCGGCGCTCAATTTTTCCTAGAACCTGCCCTGCAAATTGCTTTAGTTGCACAGTTTGAGCCGCGCGAATATTAGTTATGATGTAATGGCCGGTCTTAGTGACACCTTATTTCTTGAATAAACTGAGAAATTGGCCGTAATTTTCTTTTTCCAGGTCTTCCACCGGAATAAAACGCAGTGCAGCGGAGTTGATGCAGTAACGTTTTCCGGTTGGCGCAGGGCCGTCATCAAACACGTGTCCAAGATGTGAGTCCGCGAAGCGGCTTCTGACTTCAGTCCTCACTATAAATAATTTCCGGTCCTTTTTTTCACTAATTTCACCACCCGCAATAGGCTGGGTGAAGCTGGGCCAGCCGGTTTTGGAATCGTATTTATCCGTCGAGCTGAATAAAGGTTCGCCTGATATGATGTCTACATAGATCCCCGGTTTTTTGTTGTCCCAGTAGGTGTTCTGGAAAGGCCGTTCCGTACCTTCTTCCTGGGTGACATGGTATTGCAGCGGCGATAAGGTTTGTTTCAATGCCTCGTTGCCGGGTTTTTTGAATTCGCTGTATGAGGATTTCTGATTCGGTGCGCCTTGTTTCTCGTTCATGGGTTTCTCCACCTTGCTCCAGGTTTTCTCAATAAACTGATCACGTCCTGAATGGTAACGATAAAATTTATAACGGATCGGATTGTTTTTGTAGTAATCCTGATGATAGTCTTCAGCCGGATAAAAGGTATTGGCAGGTACTATTTCAGTAGCAATGGGTTTGCCAAACACTCCGCTCTTGGCCAGTTCCTCTTTGGATTGCAACGCGAGTTGTTGTTGCTCTTCATCATGATAAAATACCACGGAACGGTAGTGCGGGCCGCGATCTACAAAGGAACCGCCGGCATCGGTTGGGTCTAGCTGCCGCCAATAAACATCCAGCAACTCCCGATAGCTGATTTTAGCCGGATCATAACTAATCTGTACAGATTCCACATGCGTGGTAGCGCCGGAGCTGACTTCGCTGTACGTCGGATTGTTTTCTTTCCCGCCCGTATAGCCAGATATCACGTCTTTGACGCCGTCCAACGCATCAAAAGGCGGTTCCATGCACCAGAAACACCCACCGGCAAATGTTGCGATGCGCAGCTTAGTGTCGCCGGATGAATTGCTGTTTTCGTTAGCGAGTGATGGTTGGGTGAGTTGATAAATCAAGAAACTGCCGGCGACCAGGGCGAATACGGTGATTGTGAGTTTGAATATGGTTTTCATGGCTTACCTGTAACTTTTAACTGCGGGTTTGAGAAATATCGGGTTAGTAACGGCTACCTGACCTTTAAGACGCGTAGTGCCGCGGATTGTTACATCTTGTGCACGATATGTTTTGCAACCCAACTGACGGGTATAAAATCGCTTATTACGTGTATTATCAAATAGTTACACTTACTTCGCGTCGTTAAAACCACAAAAACTACAACGGCTTCGTCATCAAAGCGATTCTCGTTGTTTGCGGTATTCTAAATCAGAGATCGGCCATGCTTTATTGTGATAAGGAAAGGTTCATTAGCGAATTAATTTTGTTCAGACTATGACTTTGATCATTGAAACAGTTTCTTTAAGACATAATGTCATGATTTATAAAATTGAGTGGCTAATATTGACAGGTCTTTCGTTATTAGGTGTCCGGATCAATGATGCAATGAGCGATAAAAATTGCCGGATTATGATTTGTACCGATCTGGAAAATCTGATGAAAGCTTTGAGATGGTTAAGAAAGAGTAGATACGGAATTTTCTTATTGACAACCGGATGTGACGTGGCAGTTTTTACCAATCGAACAATGGGTCAATGAAAAATAGACAAATTGTTGATTGGCTTGTATCGCAAACGCTGGGCCTTCAAGCTTGGTTCTTTCAAGCTTGGTTCTTTCAAGCATTAGTGGTTGAGGATTATTGGTTATTGCGCGTTGAAGAGTTATCGTCAATAGTAGCCGTCATGCATGACAATGGAATTCCTGTGCCACTGAACGATGCTGGTATTCTGATTGGTTAAGTTGAATGGCGCCGTCGCGGTTTCTCAGGTGGCGTCTCTTTCTAGGGTTTTGTTTGCGAGTTATGTTTCCAAGATCTGTTTCCACGTTCTGTATCCAAGTAAGCGCCTCTGTTGTTCCTTAAGTGTTCCTTAAGTGTTCCTTAAGATGTTCGCTAAGCTGTAGCGTCATATTTACATATTTCTGTGGTTTATTAGTTTTTTGCATAGTCATACGTTCTTGATTCATCCTTTGTAACCAAGGTGGCTCCAAGACAATGGGCGCCATCAATGATTTCCACCGCCGGAGGAAACGAAGTACCTCCTTAATTCATAAGCCGATGTTCCTGTACAGGAGAATCCCAATGGAAGAAAAACATCTCACACCAGAACAAATCAACCGGCTGGCCGCTGAAAATATTGCAGGTATGAATATTTTAAATATGGAAGGCATGCCAGCCCAGCAGCAGAGTCTCGAAACCCAGAGACTCGTTAAACGCCGGCCGCCGCAATACAGCGGCGCGATCATTGTCAGGCTTTCGAGCGAACTGCCTCCGGCGGGAAAAAAATGTAAAACTCTGACTGAAATGGCCAAGGAACAACGCTTGCATGGATTGGAGAAAGTGCTTGATGAATATGATTTGTCGATATCAACACCGTTGATAAAAAGCATGGATCCCGATAAAGTCTTGGCGCTGGAAAAACAGGCCGCGAAATCGCAATTTCCTCCCTTGCGCAGCCTGACATCTTATTGGCGTATCGATGCGCGGAATAAATCAGACAAAATTGAAGAGATCCTGAAGCGGCTCAATAGTCTTTATGAAGTTGACAAGGCAAGCCTGGAACTATCGGCGACTGATCCTTTGGTAAATGCGGCTGATGATCCTTACAATGCAACCCAGGATTATCTGGATGCGGCCCCCGAAGGCATTGACGCCCGTTGGGCGTGGACACAGTTGAATGGCGAAGGCGCCGGAATAGGATTTGTGGACCTGGAGCAAGGTTGGTTTACAGGTCACGAAGACTATGTAAGCAAAACACCGTCGCTGGTTTATGGCGATAACCGGGATGGTGTGGGTGTTTATCAAGGTAATCATGGTGCAGCCGTTCTGGGTGAAGTGGCGGCGGATGACAATACGCTTGGCGTGGTGGGTATCGCGCCTTCGCTTGCCTCGGTGCGCATGGTTAGCCACTACGATTCGGCTACCAATACCACCGGCCATGTCGCGGATGGCATACTCGCGGTGCTGCCGAGTATGACCGTTGGCGACGTATTGTTGCTGGAAATCCAGCGGAACTTTCTTCCAACCGAAACCGAAGACGCGGATTTTGACGCGATTCGCCTGGCGGTTGCCCATGGTATGCTAGTTGTGGAGGCGTCGGGTAATGGTAACGCCGATCTTGACGCTTATACGGATGTGTTTGGCGATACTATTTTTAATCGCGCCAGCCCCGACTTTCGTGATTCCGGCGCGATCATGATCGGCGCCTGCCAATCAACGTTGCCGCATAACCGCGCCTGGTTTTCCAACTATGGCACGCGAATCGATTGTTTTGCCTGGGGTGAAAATGTTACCAGTTGTGGTTACGGTGATCTGGATGCCGGCACAGGCGATAACAGCAGCTATACGGACACATTCGGTGGCACGAGTAGCGCATCGCCCATTATCAGTGGCGCGGCGCTGATTCTGCAAGGCATGCATTTCTCCAACACCGGTACTCGCATATCACCGACACAAATGCGCGGCATGCTGTCGGATCCGGCGACGGGCACGCTCCAAGGCGGCGGTGTCGCGGGCAATATTGGCGTGATGCCGAATCTGCAGGCGATCATCAACAACACCTTGCAAATAGTGCCGGATATTTATGTGCGGGACAACATCGGTGACTCGGGTGTTGTGCCGGTGGTTGGCGGTATCAGCGCCAGTCCGGACATCATTGCGCGTCCCGTAACGGTAGCCGATCCCCAGGCCGCGTTTGGCCAGGGCAGTGGTACGGAAAACAGCAATACACTGGGCTATGCAGTGGAAGCCGGCCAGGATAACTATATCTATGTGCGCATGAAAAACCGCGGTGGTTCGGACGCTAATGACGTTTCTGCAAGCGTTTACTGGAGTGAAGTCTCAACACTAGTGACACCGGATATGTGGCATCTGATCGGTACAACACCGGCGCTCAACGTGCCGCAAGGCGATACCTTGGTAGTGGCGAATCCCGTCACCTGGTCCTCGGCGGAGATACCGGCCACCGGGCACTATTGTTTTGTCGGCGTTCTTGACCATCCGGGCGATCCGGCGCCGCCCTTGCCGGCCGCCACGGACTGGACCGGATTCACCAATTTTATCCGCAACCAGAACAATGTGACGTGGAGAAATTTTAATGTGGTGGATCTTGATCCCAGTGTTGGCGACACTTTTGCGCTGCCGTTTCAAATCGCGGGCGCGCCGGACCACGCACGCCTGTTTGGCTTGGAAATCATGCAGCATATACCCCGGGAAATCAAAGTGTGGTTGGAATTGCCCTTGATGATGGCCAAACCTTTCATGAATGGCAAAAACCTGGAACACAAGATCGACCGTAAAAAAGGCATCATCAAGCTTCGCTTGCCGACCATGCCGAGCATAAAGGTTCCTGGAGTCAAGCTGAGCAAGAGCGCGCGCATTAAAGCAAAATTTGTCATCGAAGGTAACAAAAAGCAGCAGGTGCAGCCGGGCAACCGCATCGCGATCCGCCAGCTGCATGATGGCATGGAAGTAGGCCGTGTCACCTGGCAATTTCATAATCGCAAAACGCAGAAATGCGAAGTATGAGAATGTGAAGTGCATGCGCAATAGAGCAATAAGTTTGTAATAGCCCGCCTGACCAAGTCACGCGCACCACCGGAGCCGAGTTGCGGCCCCGGTGGTTCGCGTGTCTGCCGTTCCAGTTTGTTTCTCTGAATTCCGGAACTGAGCACCCCCGTTATGCCGCTTGTTGTTCCTATCGTATCAGCACGCGGGTTATTTCCAGCATCATGAACCGGTTACTATAGAGCCATTCCTGTATGGGTTACACACGCCACGGCGGCAACCACTGTAAAACCGTTCGCTGTGTGCCGGAACACGCCCACAAAAATATCACTTATTCGCGATTTAAATGACATAGATTCATTACTTGGGATTTAAATTGTTTATATTTTGTAGCTACTCACCCGTGGGCGGCGGCACCGGTGTCTCCTGCCGGGGGACGCCACAAGTACGTCCCTGTAGGTTGTTGTGGGCCATCCCTGGCCCACACCCTGCGGGCGCACTGTGTGCGACCGGATTCGCTCCCGGCGAATCCGTCGACTGCGGCCATCCCTGGCCGCAGACGCCCCCGGCAGGAGACACCCGCACCGCTTTAACCTATGCTGCACACGGGGTGAGTAGTTACTATATTTTACATAAACGCTTGGCGCTAACAAAAAGACCATAAGGTTATGATGAAAATAGCATCCCGAGTTTTAATACTGAGTGTGGCCCTGGTTTGGTCAAGTTCTATTCTGTTTGCTGCGCTGACATCACAACCGGCGCCGGCCAATGGCAATAAAGCCGTGTTTATCACCATTGTCGGCGCCATCGGTCCGGCAACCAAGGATTATTTTGTGCGCGCACTGCAAAATGCCACTAATAGCCGGGCCGCGTTATTTATCGTTCAGTTGGATACGCCCGGTGGCCTGGATTCTTCCATGCGCGATATCAACCAGGCCATCCTGTCGTCTTCAATTCCCGTGGTAATGTATGTGTCACCCAGTGGCGCCCGGGCGGCCAGTGCAGGCACCTATATGCTGTACGCCAGCCACATTGCCGCGATGGCGCCGGCGACGAACCTGGGCGCGGCCACCCCGGTACAGATCGGCGGGGGAGGTTTTCCCGGCGGTGATCCGGACGGGAATAACGAGCCCTCAACAAGAAAAGAGCCTGCAGCTAAGCATGAGCAAAAGCCGTCAACAGATGGAAAGCCGGCGCAGCCAAAACCCGCCGCACCGGATAGCAAATCCACTATGGAGCGTAAAGTCACTAATGATGCCGTGGCCTATATCCGGGGCCTGGCTGAACTGCGCGGGCGAAACGCGGAGTGGGCCGAACAGGCCGTGCGCGAAGCGGCCAGTTTGTCAGCCACGGACGCGTTGAAACTGAAGGTGATTGATTTTATCGCCGCCGACTTGCCGGATCTGCTGAAACAACTGCAGGGAAGAACGGTGACTATCGGCGGACAACAGCGCGTACTGGATACCCAAGGTCTGGTGCTGGAACACATCGAACCGGACTGGCGCAGCCGGTTGCTGAGTATTCTGACCGATCCCAATGTGGCCTATCTTTTAATGTTGATCGGTATTTATGGATTGATCTTTGAATTCTCCAACCCCGGCGCGTTTGTGCCCGGAATCATGGGCGCCATCTGCCTGCTATTGGCGTTGTATGCGTTTCAGGTGTTACCGGTCAATTACGCCGGTTTTGGCCTGATTATCCTCGGCATCGTATTAATGATTGCCGAAGCATTCATGCCGAGTTTTGGCGCACTGGGTATTGGCGGCGTGATAGCGTTCGTGATTGGCTCCATCATTTTGATGGACACCGATGTACCCGGTTTTGGGGTATCGCTGCCATTGATCGGAACCTTCGCGCTGGTCAGTAGCGGGCTGTTTACCGTTGTGCTGGTGATGGCGCTCAAGGCACGGCGCAGGCCGGTAGTCAGCGGACAGGAACAACTGGTTGGCGCAAGCGCGGAAGTGGTCAGGGATTTTGATCGTGAAGGCGTAGTGCATTTGCACGGTGAAAACTGGAGTGCGCATACTGAAACGCCGTTGAAAAAAGGCCAACCGGTGCGCGTGTTAAAAATGGATGGCCTGGTGTTATGGGTCGAGCCGTTAACCGATAAGGAGGAAAAGTCATGATAACCGCACCCTATCTGGGTTTTGTCATTCTTGCGATTATACTCGGTATGTTGATGAGCGCGATCAAGATTTTGCGCGAATATGAACGCGGAGTTATTTTCCTGCTCGGCCGGTTCTGGAAAGTGAAAGGCCCGGGTTTAATTGTTGTTATCCCGGTAATCCAGCAAATGGTGCGTGTGGATTTGCGGACGGTGGTAATGGATGTGCCTGCCCAGGATGTTATTTCCCGGGACAATGTATCGGTAAAGGTTAACGCCGTATTGTATTTCCGCGTCGTGGCTCCCGAAAAGGCTATTATCCAGGTGGAGAACTTTTATATGGCGACCAGCCAATTGGCGCAAACCACCCTGCGTTCCGTGCTGGGACAGCACGAACTGGATGATATGCTGGCGGAACGGGAAAAATTGAATCTGGATATTCAGGCCATCCTGGACAAGCAGACCGATGCCTGGGGAATCAAGGTGTCCAACGTGGAAATCAAACATGTGGATCTGGATGAAAAAATGGTGCGCGCGATTGCCAAACAGGCGGAAGCGGAACGTGAGCGGCGCGCCAAAGTCATCCACGCTGAAGGCGAAATGCAGGCGGCGCAGAAACTGCTGGAGGCCGCCCGGATTCTCACGCAACAAAGGGAGGCCTTGCAGTTGCGTTATATGCAAACCCTGGTGGAAATCGCCGGAGAAAAAAGCTCTACGATTGTGTTTCCGATGCCGATGGACCTGATTCAACAGTTCTTTGAGAAAAAGTAAGACAGCATGCAAATATTAATAACGGCTAATTTTAATCGGTGTCTGAGTGCGCTATGATGTGTCGCTGTTAAACACAGAGAATAAACGTATATGACTGAAGGTACCGATCCTCAGGTATTGATTACCCAATCCGTAGCCATCCTGGTTGACGGCAATAATATTGAACGCAGTATCCATGATCTTTGCCATGACAAGCAGACCATGATCAACTTTGATACCTTGATTCCGCGGCTGTTGGATAACCGCGGCCTTAACCGCCTGGTGTATTTTCGCGAAGGCAAGCAGATATCTGAAAAACTCGGCGAGCGCCTGCATACCAACTATCACGGTTCGGTGCGCCCTTGCCATAAAAGCGCCGACATACCACTCACGATCAAGGCGACACAACTTTCCAGCAAGGTGGATACTATTATTATCATGTCCGGTGACTCGGATTACATTGAATTGGTGCGGCATCTTAAAGGGGAGGGTGTGCGTGTGGAGATCGCCGCCATCCGTCAGACTACTTCACAGTTGTTGATCGAAGAGGCGGACTACTTTCATGAGATCAAGGAAGAGGACTGGTTTACGCTGTCGCCCAAGAAAGGCATCAGAAAGGGCGGTAAAACGCACGTGAAAAAGCCTCACCCAGCCGGCGGCCAGCTAAAGAACGCGTGAGTCTGGCGGAAAACCGTATAGGGTAATGTCCAGTAACAATGCAATCAACGCCAAGGCGCGAAGCCGCAAAGGAAACCGGATTATTTTCAAAAAACTGTAGCGTACTGTTTTTTGGGTTCCAGATAGGGCGGTCCAATAGCGTATCCTGACGATATGGCTGCATGGATTGTAATAGTTTGAATGCTTTGCGTCTTCGCGCCTTTGCGTTAAAGTTTTTTCTGGGTTGGATCGCCCGCATATTTTTCTGACGAGGCTTTAATAAATAACTCAAGGATTCTTCGCAAGATCCCAAATTAATTATCGACCATTAAAAATCGACCATTAAAAATCGACCTTGGTTTTGTTCATGTCGTGGTTTGATCATCTGCTGGTATTGATATTTGCCGTCGTGGCGCCCTATCACGGCTGGCGTAACTATCCCAAATTTCTCGATATGCTAAAGCGGGATCCCACCGCCACCCGGCGCGGGTTGTATTTGGGAAATATCATTGCAATGTGGGCGATAACGCTGCTGTTACTGGGAAGCTGGACATATGCGGGCAGGCCGGTCTCGGATTTAGGACTGGCGCCGCTAGCCGGTTCACCGGCGATCATATCCACCGCGATTGCATTGATGGTCATTGCGATCGTTATAATCTCCTACCGCACCCTTATGCAACTGGACCAGAAGTATAACTGGACATTTGCGCCGGAACTGCTTCCGCGCAGCCAACAGGAGTTGAATTTGTTCCTGGTATTGTCCGCCACCGCTGGCGTCACGGAAGAAATACTGTTCCGGGGCTACCTGATCTGGTATTTAAATTACTTTGGCAGTGACGTGTTCGCGGTTATCGCATCCTGTGTTATTTTCGCCCTGGCGCATGCTTATCAGGGGGTTAAAGCCATGGCGGTCATTTTCCCCATCGGTATGTTGTTGGCATTTTTGTATGTCTATTCCGGTTCACTGTTGGCCCCCATGATTTTACACGCCGCCATCAACAGTTATGCCGGTATTTATGGGCGCAAGGTGTATGGCGGGGAATAACAAAGGAGGCGCAGTCAATTTATGAGACACGCGGAAACTACAAACGAAAACAAAAACGGCTGCCTTTGTTGATGGTGGATTCAACCCATATCTTCCCTGAATGACGATGAATCACGCGGTTCACCGTAGCCAATCCAATACCTGTGCCTTCAAATTCCTGGTCGGTATGCAATCGTTGGAACGGCTTGAATATCTTGTCCGTGTATTGGCTGTCAAAACCGATGCCATTGTCCTCGACGCAAAAAGCCAAGCCTTTTCCATTTACCGCGCAGCGATGAAAGCGGATTTCCGCATTGCTTGTTTTGGCGGTATATTTCCAGGCATTGCCCAACAGGTTCTGCAACATCACATGCAATAAAGTTTTGTCGCCTTTGGCGGACATCCCCTTTTCGATTTCCCATTTCACGTGGCGCTCCGGCTCCTCGTTCTGCAGGGTGTTTAGAATATCTTCCGCCATGGTGGAGAGATCGACCTTTTCCTTGTGCAGTTCGGCGCGGGAAACGCGGGAAATCTGCAACAAATCATCGATGAGCCGTTCCATTTTTATACTGGCTTTAATAATGCGGTTCAGGTAGTCCTTGCCGGCATCATCCAGTTGTTGCTGATATTCTTCGCAAAGCAGGGTGCTGAAACCATTGATCGCACGCAGCGGCGCGCGCAGGTCATGAGACACGGAATAACTGAATGCTTCAAGTTCATGGTTGAGGTTACTGAGTTCGGATGTTCTTTCCGCGACCAGTTCTTCCAGGTGGCCGCGATGGCGCAACAATTCGGATTCCACCTGCTTGCGATGAGTTACATCGCGAATTACAGCGATAAAGCCAATAGTGTTTTCCGCGTTGTCAAAGACCTTTGAGCCTAAAGTATCGCCGATAAGAACGCTGCCATCGCTGCGAATGTAACTCATTTCATAAGTGGCGGTTGTGATCTCACTGTCCTTGTCAAACTGGCGCCGCCCCTGTGTGAGAAAGTCAGCCTTGTCGGCATAGAGCAGTTCGGTTTTTTTGCCAATGATTTCCTCGCTCTTATACCCGAAAATTTTGGTAAACGCGGGGTTGATCAGCACAATGTTCCGCTCCGGGTCGGTATAACACACGGCATCGCTTATCGCGTTAAAGATGGCTTCAAATTCCGCCTTGCTGCGCGCCAACCCCAATTCGGCCAGTTTACGCGCGGTGATGTCTTCGGCGATACCGGCGATGCGGTAAACCGTGCCGGTATTGTCGTACACCGGATAAGAGCGTTCGGCTATCCAGCATTCCGTGCCATCCGGGCGGATGATGCGGTACTCCCGCAGTATTGGTCCGGTGTTGTCGCCGGGAATAAACGCGGCGGCATTTTCCGCGATCCGGGGAAGGTCGTCCGGGTGCATGCCGTGCGTCCACGATTCCGGGTTGCGGTACAAGCTTTCCAGAGAACGCCCCCAGATTCTTTCGTAGGCCGGACTGGCGTAAATTATTTCCTTGCCGTCCGCGGAGCTGATCCAGAATACCGAGTTAATGCTTTCCGCCATCTGGCGGAAACGGCTTTCACTTTCCGCCAGGGCGGACGTGCGGCGTTTGACTTCACGGCGCACCAGGTAAATATACGCAGCCACCAGAATGAAAATGACCGCGCTTATGGCGATGGCCGGTAAAATCCAACGATAGCCGGTTTTTTCACTTTCGGATTTCAGCCATTTATTGATGGCGCGGTAATAGGATGATTCGCGGTCCTCTTGTGTGACTGTCAGGTAGGAATCCAGCGCCTTTATCAGCTCCCGGTTTTTTCCTTTAGGCGCAGCCATGCGCACCTGTACCGGATTAAAAATGATCGAGGTGGGCTTTATATTATATTTATCCGCAGTCATAATGCTGACAACGCGGTTGATTATACCGGCATCGGCTTTGCCTTGATCCAGCAATTTAAGCACGTCTTCATAATCCTTGGTGCTTACCGCTTCGAATGAAAAGTTGAAGCGATTCATGGTTTCGCGGAAAACCATGCTGTGAATCGCGTTTTCCATCATGGCGATACGTTTGTCTTGCAGATCCCGGATAGAAGTAAAATAACGATTTGGTGTTTGATAAATAACGCCCCAGTTGTTGATCACAGTCCGTTCGGTAAAGTTGAATAGCGCATCGCGCTCCGGTGTAAAGGCAATCCCGACCAGCAAATCAATAGTGCCTTTCTGTAGCGCCGCATAGTGTTCCCGCCAACTGCCATGACTTAATTTCAGTGTCCAGCCATGCTCCTTGGCGACAAGTTTCAGGATATCGATGGAGAGTCCGGTTATCTCCCCCGAGCCATCACGAAACACAATGGGCGGATTATCCCAGGTGCCAATAATGTATTCGCGCGGCTCCCCATCGGCGAATGCAATTGTGGAGCATAGGCAAGCAACAAGACTATGGGAGATGAATAAAATGCGTTTTTGAATTGATGATTTTCTAGGCATTTGACAGTGTTGGGGGAATAGTTTGAATCTTGATTAACTATAGTGGTTTTACACGGGAAATACAGATGACTTTTATGTCTGGCGGACGCCAGTGCAATATACGCAGCGGGTTCGATACGGTTTGCGGCTCAACGAAAATATCGTGTTTAAAACTGGTAAACAGCAATTTTTTCAGAATAATTAAATCTATCTTTTTTATGGCAAGCGGCGGAGATTTCTTCTGTGGAAACCCTGGGTATTACTATTTACTATATAGTTCATACAAAACACATTGCGTGCACTAAAAGTACCGGCGTGCGCCGGATGGAGTCTGTTGTCCGGCTGCATTACGCAGGTTTGTTAATAAGGAGAGGATGCTAATGATTTTATCAGGATCAAGAATGGTTATGGCCGTGCTCGTATTGCTGATGTCATTCCTGTCATCGTTGGTTGAGGCAAAACCTGAAGGCCAAGTGGCCGTGCAATGGCTGGGACACGCCAGCTTTAAGTTAACCAGTGTTACCGGCAAGGTCATCCTGATTGATCCTTTTATTACCGGCAATCCTAACCTGCCAGAGGAATACAAAGATCTGGACAAGCTGGGCAAGGTGGACTTGATCCTGGTGACACATGCGCACGGCGATCACCTGGGGGATGGTCCCGCGCTGGCAAAAAAACAGAATGTTCCGCTGTACGCACCGGCCGGATTAAACGACAACCTGGCGGCGTTGGGCATCTTAAGCGCGGATTTGTCACCGCGCTTTAATAAAGGGGGTGTGATTACTCCCATCGGTGACAATATTAAAATTACCATGACCCGCGCCGAGCACAGCTCCGAGTTGCGCTGGACCAATCCAGCCACCGGTAAACTGGAAATCCATGTCGGTGGGGAACCAGCCGGTTTTATTATTGAGTTCGAAAACGGCTTCAAGGTGTACCATATGGGCGATACCGGATTGTTTGGCGATATGAAATTGATCGGTGACTATTATAAACCGGATCTTATCCTTATCCCCGTGGGCGGGCATTTTGTGTTAAACCCCGACGATGCGGCGCATGCCACACGCCACTATCTGAAACCCAAATACGCCGTGCCCATGCACTATGGCACCAATCCCCGTTTAAAAGGCACGCCCGAGCAGTACATAAAGGCGTTGGGTGATAGTGCCACCAAGGTTGTTAATATGAAAATGGGCGAGACGATCAAGTTCTGACAACCCGGTTTTGGCCTTGTAAGAGGATTACAGAGTCAAGAACGAAACTTAATAAACCAGTTAGGATATTTATGGCAACACGGCAAACCACGGGATTGTTGCTTGGACCACTGTTGTTTGCGTTGCTGCTTCTGCTCCCGGCGCCGGACGGGCTGAGCGAGGCGGGAATGGCCGTTGCCGCGGTTGCGGTGCTGATGGCGGTCTGGTGGGTCAGTGAAGCGCTGCCCATACCCGCCACCGCATTGTTGCCGATCGCGTTGTTTCCATTGCTGGGTGTCATGCAATCCCAGCAAGTCACCAATGCCTATGCTAATCACCTGATTTATTTATTCATGGGCGGCTTTCTGATTGCCGTTACCATGGAGAAATGGCAACTGCACAAACGCATCGCGCTGCGCACCATCCAGCTCGTCGGCGTTTCACCAAGGCGCATCGTATTGGGATTTATGCTGGCTACGGCGTTCCTGTCGATGTGGATCAGCAATACCGCAACGGCGATGATGATGGCGACGATTGGGCTGGCCGTGATGCAACAAGTCAAGGCCGCACTCCCGGTACAACCGGCCGATGACACGGTAAATGCATTTCCCTTTGGCACGGCGCTGATGTTAGGTATTGCGTACGCGGCATCGATTGGCGGGGTAGCGACCTTGATTGGCACGCCACCCAATGCCATCTTGGCCGGCGTGGTGGAAAAGACTTACGGCATCAGCATTGGTTTTGCGGAGTGGATGGCGTTTGCGTTTCCATTGTCGGTGGTAATGCTGTTGTTGACCTGGTATTACCTGATGCACTTTGTTTACCGCGGTGATATGACGGAGTTGCCGGGAGGCAAGCAGGCTGTGGAGCAGGCGCTGACAGCGCTGGGCGTAATGACCAGGCAGGAAAAGCGCGTGCTGATTGTGTTTGTCTGCGTGGCAAGCGCATGGATATTGCGCAGTGTTGTTAACATTGAAGCGCTGAGCATGGTGACGGATTCCACTATTGCCATTCTGGGCGCGTTGGCATTATTTGTTATTCCTGCCGATTTCAGTAAGCGGGAGTTCTTGCTGGACTGGGGTACGGCGGTGAAGATTCCCTGGGACATCATTATTTTATTTGGCGGCGGGTTTGCGTTGGCGGAGGGATTTAACAGCAGCGGCCTGACCCTGTGGATCGCCAATCAGTTAACCGTGCTGGAAGGAACCCATATTGTCGTCCTGGTGGCAATGATCGTTTTACTGGTGATATTTCTCACCGAAGTGACTTCCAACACGGCTGTCGCATCGCTATTGTTGCCGGTCATGGGCGCGCTCGCCATCGCCATGAATATCCATCCGTTGGCCACCATGATCGCGGTTGCCATTGCCGCATCATATGCGTTTATGTTGCCGGTCGCCACGCCGCCCAATGCGATTGTGTTTGCCAGCCGCGCCGTTACCATTCCACAAATGGCCAAGGCGGGGTTTGTGCTGAATCTGCTGGGCGTATTGCTGATCACGTTTTTTATCATGGTTATTTTACCCGTCGTGATGGATATCGATATCCGGCGCCTGCCGACTGGCTTGTTGAACAGGTAGAAAAAAATCAGCGGCCAGCCGCTGTTTACGCTACGGCGATTCATGGTAATTTGCACGCAGGGAATTTTCCACGGATTGAGGCAATCACAAACTGTTATCGGATCAGCAAACCATGGGGGCAATTTGTGCTGGCGGGAAGCTAAAAACCAGCGTGATTTATCGCGGAGCGGTTGTTGGAGTTGCAATCGCCGATTTCACGCTTCTGGATTTCATCAGAGCCGGCTATGAAATTTATCAACTTGCAGCATAATTCTGCTGTTTATATCCAGCAAACGCGATCAGTGTGGTGGTTTATTGCATCGCTACTGGTATTTGGCGCCGGCTCAATTTTGGCGGCGCGGCAATATCCCGGGGGATTCGACTGGCCCTACACGGTGGCTTCCGCGCTGGCGTCGCAAAAACACAATCCCGCAGGCAGTGCTTGGTTTGCCGGCGCCTTGAGTCTGTCGATGGTTTTGCTGTGGCCGTATGTGTCGACATTAAAAAAAAGCCTGTATCCAGTCCTTACCGCATCCGTAAAATTCGCGGCCGGCGCCTTGCGATTCGGGATCCTTTGCGGCGCCTTGGTCGGCGCGGAAAGGCTTTTTATCCGCGATCTGTCGAATTGGGTTCACAAGGCCCACGAATTGCTTGCGGTGTTTGCATTTCTGGGTTTGTATTTTGGAGCTCTTGGTTTGCTGCTCCAGGTAATAGGCCGTCATCGGCGCTATGCAATCTCTGCTTTTATAGTGGCGAGCGCTTTACTGATTATTGGTGTTGTTCAACTTTGGGTTTATCTCGCGCAGCGTGATCTGGGGTGGGTGGATACCAGTTGGAGGGCGATGGGTATACCGGTTTGGTTAAGCTTCGCCTTTTGGCAATGGTTGGCGATAGGGTGGTTGTGGGCAGGTTTAGGGTTGCTTTCGTTTGCGGACGGGAAACCGGCGCGGACTTCCCATTTCCCTCGTTAGGGAGCAGGTTGTGGCTGTAGCCAATAGTGGGGCCAATGCGCGCGCATTGGCCCCACGCAACACGCAATTCGTCATGGACTAGTCGCGCCATTGGCTGAATACATAATCGTTATCTTTTTGCGAGGTATGGCATTCAAAGCAGGACCGGCCGCCGTCATTAACCAGCCGTTTATCACGGTTGCCCTCAGTCCATGCTTCAAAACCCCAGCCACCGGTTTGCGCGAAGTGTTTTTTGTCCTTGACCATGACGCCGATTAGAACGCGCTTACCTTCGGCGCTCGCGTTGTCCAGGGTGATGCTTTCCAGCAGATCGAATACAATGACCGCTCCGTCCTTAAACTCAGCGCTTTTAATGCCTTCCACGCCTTTTTTATTGGCGTAGATATGGTGTATTCCCTTGAATGGCTTCTCCAGCGGATGACCTTCATGTAATGTGAGCGTTTTTACATGCGTCCAATCACGGTAATCCTTGGGATATGCGACTTTTTCGTCAGCAAGGGCTGGGGCGCTGATACACAATGACAGGGCTATGGAAATCGAAAGCATTCGTTTCATGGTTTTCTCCTTTACAGTAGGCAAACAATTTATCGAGGTGAAGGACAACCTTCCATTTGCAGGATGTAACATCCCTGGTCGCGGATTTCTTGTAGTATTTCTGGGCCCGGGGTTTCACTATGACAATAGCGGCAGCTCTCGAGATCTACCACATCATCCGGCAGGCCGATGTCAGCCAGCCATTGCCTGGCGAATATTTCCGCATACAGTGTTTTAACTTCGGGCACCAATACATCAAAATGCAGCCTTGCGCCGTCATGGGTTGTTACATAGGTGTCAAATACCGCGATCTTCATGTTTTGACTCCACACGACCCGATTATCAGAGCAGTGGCATCAAGCCGGATGGGACAGCCTGCAGGATAAAACACAAATTCAGGCTTCATTATTTTTGCTCCTTTTCTTTGCATCCGCCGCGGACTATTATTCTATTCACAGAAAGCATGGACTGAAAAGCCGGCACTTTTTGGTAAGTCACTTACTTTTTGGTACAAAATTTTGTTTTATAACGAGTTAAAAATATGAATCAGGATACTGAAACCAATGTCGGCCGCATGGTTGAGTCGATAGTCGGCTGCAAATGGTCACTTTCCGTGCTGCACTTGATTCGCACTGGAATTAACCGGCCCGGTGAAATGCAGCGCCGGGTTGACGGGTTGACTACCAAGGTGCTGAACGAGCGGCTGGTCAAGCTCCACAAGTTCGGCATCATCGACAAGGAAGTTTTTCCTGAAACTCCGCCGCACGTCGAATATCATTTTACGCCCTTTGGCCGGAAGTTCCTGGAAATTATCGACGTGGTGGAAAAGGTCCAGTCTGAAATGAATGAGCACAAAGTTTAATATTTTTACCAAAGGTGAGGAATTATTAACAAGCCTATGTCAGATAAAAAAGCCAAGCCAGCAAAGACCAATCCATCAAAAACAATTCAGCCGGCAAAATCCGCAGCGATTGTTGATGATGAAAACCTTGATCCTGTTTATATCAGTGAGCTGCAATTTGACCGCGCCGCGCGTCATATTGTGGATTTGAAAAAAGGCCTGATCGATTTTCTGAAAAAACCCAAGCGCACAACGATCATCAACTTTCCGGTTGAGTTGGATGATGGGTCCGTCAAAAGTTTTGAGGGTTACCGGGTTATTCATAACCGGGTATTTGGTCCCGGCAAGGGTGGCATTCGCTATCATCCTGACGTCACGCGCGAAGAGGTTGTGTCACTCGCCAAACTGATGACCTGGAAATGCGCCCTGGTCAATATCCCGTTCGGTGGCGCAAAAGGCGGCGTGGTGTGCGATCCCAAAGCATTGAGCGAAGCGGAACTGCGGCGCATTACCCGGCGTTTTACTTCGGAGCTGTTTGATGTAATCGGGCCGCACAAGGATATTCCCGCCCCCGACTTATATACCAGCGAACAGACCATGGCCTGGATTTTCGACACCTACGATATTCTGCATCCGGGTTACAACAACCGGCCGGTTGTTACCGGCAAACCCATCGAAATGGGCGGCTCTTATGGCCGTATCGACGCCACGGGCAACGGCTGCGTGTACGCCACGGAGCGATTCCTGACGAAGGCGCTCATTCCGAACCAGTTGGAAATCGCCGGCGCTCGTATTGTAATCCAGGGCTTTGGTGATGTCGGTTCCGTCGCCGCGCGCGCGTTCCATCGCAGGGGTGGGCGCGTTATCGCGGTCAGTGACAGTCAAGGCGGAATTTTTAGGGAAGACGGATTGGATCCCGATGCGGTTGCGCAATATAAGACACAACACGGCACGGTGGTGGGCATGCCAAATACCTTGTCCATTGCCAACGCCGAGTTGCTGGAGCTGGACTGTGATATCTTGATGCCCGCCGCATTAGGAAACCAGATTCACGGCGGCAATGCCAATAATGTAAAAGCCAAGCTGGTCGTGGAGGCGGCGAACAATCCCACGACACCCAAAGCGGATGACATTCTTTACCAGCGAGGTGTTTATGTGTTGCCCGATATTTTGGCTAACGCCGGCGGTGTTACGGTAAGTTATTATGAATGGGTGCAAAACCAGGCCAACGAACAATGGGATCTGGACGAGATCACGGAAAAGCTTAATGCAAAAATGTATCAGGCGGTGGATGTTGTGTTTAAGCGCTGGCAGTCATTTGTCGTGGGTGAGGAATCGGCCGCAACGGCAGCGGTAGCGCCGAATCATCGGCCACAACCACCGGATTTCCGCACCATCGCGATGATCATCGCCATCGAGCGGGTAACCAAGGCAACCTTGATGCGCGGCATCTGGCCATAGTCATCCGGCCATAGTCATCCGGCTGTGAGTAAGTGGACACATAAAATCTTCAACGCAGAGGCGCAAAGACGCGAAGAATTCGTTTTTTCACTGACGTAGAGAACGCCGATACATTTCTTGATCGCTGTGCATGAGCCACGCCTCCCATGGAAATTTCTCCTTCGCGCCGTTATCCGGCACTCAGGCCCCAGCCAGCACATGTTAATGCCTGTTTTCCCTTGCGCAGCCAATGCGTGAAAATCCTTGGCGCCGTTGAGTCGCTGCGCCTCCGCGCAGATGACGGCGGTTGGATTATTCGCGAATTCCACGCAAGCGCTGTTTTTCCTGCCACGAATTGCGATATCCATCACACGGTGTTTGTGATGGTTTCGAGTACACCTAAATGCGATTCATTCGTTAGTCTCTATTAATGTAACTTTTATCTTAGCCGATAAAAGACTACTGGCTATTGACATAAAAAGAGGCTTGGCGATGAAAAAAACCGGAAATTATCCCCGTATTAACTTTGCTGTTGGAATGACGCTGATGTTGCTGGTGGCCGCGCCGCAGGCTGGAGCGTTGGACCTGGATATCGGCATCAAGCTCGGCAGTGGCGGCGCAGAGCCCGCCAAGAGCAGTCCGCAGAAAAACGGGCCGCCTGATCACGCCCCTGCGCATGGCTATCGCGCGAAACACAGTTATCATTATTACCCGGATGCGCAGGTCTACTTCGACACCGGCCGCAGTGTTTATTTCTACCTGTCGGACGGCGCATGGAAGCTTTCGGCTTCGCTGCCAGGCAGTTTAAAAGTCAGTCTTGGTTCTCACATCAGTATTGATATGGACAGTGACAAACCCTACTCGAAGCATTCCGAGCATAAGGCGAAATATCCGCCGGGCAAAATGAAGCAAAAGCAAACGAAGGCAAACGGCAAAAATAACAACAAACACAACTGATTTTTAAGGTATTACGTTCGATACCGGCATTGGTGGCGATTGCAACTGCCGATGATGGAACAGGAATTGTGAGCCGGCAGTGCCAATCAGTTTTTGGTTGATAGCGCCTGTTTACTATTGTTTAAATAGCGCTTTCAGTTTACTGACCACATCCGGACTATCCCAATGAATGGCGGCATTGACACCATAATGAATTCTACCATCCGGGCCGATGATAAAAGTGGAGGGAAATGCAATTATTTTCCAATGGGCGGACACTTTTCCGGTTTCGTCGAGCAGTACCGGAAAATTAACATCAACTTTGTTTAAGAATTCCAGAACCGTGTCCGGACTTTCAGCGTAGTTCACGGAAACCAGTTCAAAGGAATAGTCCCGCATTTTGTCCCGCAGGCGATTCAGTGAAGGAATTTCCTCGACGCAGGGCGGGCACCACGAGGCCCAGAAGTTAACTACTGTCACCTGTCCTTTATAATCGCCGCGCTGATAGCGCTTGCCGAACGCATCCTGAAGATCAATCGGAAAGGGTAAAAATTTTCCCTTGAACGGCTTCAACCGGTCATCAATACCGCTGCCGACCGGCCGGAACGGTTTTTCCATTGGCGCCGCAGTGAGTGGAGCGGGTAATTTCTCCAGCAATTGAATGCCGGTTTTTATATCACGCGGCAAATTCGCGAGCGCTTGCAAGGTTGCCGGAGCAGTATCCTCGCTGTAAAACAATCCCGTTACACCCGGCAGAATTTTCAGCATCGGCTGGCTGCCGCCGGAGACAAGGGTTTCCACCAGTTTGTCGACATACCAGCGATTACCGCGCAGGCCGTCCTGAAAAATCATAATCGGAATGTTGCTGGCGGAAGCGATGGGGAGATACTCCGGCTCCTCGCCGAGAGAAGGCACCGTGGTATACAGGTCCGGTGAGAACAATATGGCGCCGACAACATAAGCTGTGCTGGGTTTGCGTGTCTGCCAGGCGCGCACGCCGCGCAACAAGGGTATAGCACTATACGATTGTGCCGTCAGCAGGATTTTTTTGCCGGTTTCCTGGTGCGCCGCCTGTATCAAATCCGCGACGTAGTGGCCGGGAAACGCGCGCATTTGTTCCGTGCTATGCGGCAGAAACAATGCTTCGGCCAGATCAATCTCCCAGATTTCGAAACCGTCCTGCGCAAGCTGGCGGGTCATTTGCGCAGATCTTTCCTGGATGTCGTAACCCGGAGCGATCCAGACAATCAGGCGGTCACCTTTGGCGGGGTGGCGCGTAAAGTTAAGTTCGGTGCCGTCACTGGCGGTAATTTGGTATTCCTGACTTTTTAATTCCGTATTGGCATGCACAGAAGTGAACAGCTGGCAGATGAGCAGGGGGACAATAAAATAAAATGTATGGCTGGTCATGACCAATGGACGTCGGATTGAAACCATTGTTCCGGTGCTGCGCATGTACCGATTATACAGGTTGAAGAAAATACCGCGAGAGACGTTGCCTATGGAATCGCCGATAGGGCTATGACCGGAATGGCACTTACTTAAGAAAGTCATGCACAATAAATTGGCATTTTCACAGGCCCTGTCATACCGGTGTAAACCGGTATCCGGAAATAAATGCCCTGGATTCCGGCATCCGCCGCAATGACGAATTTCATTGAATGTAAATAAGGGCTAACAAATAAGCTATTTATAAACTCTCATTCTTTAAGTAAGTGCCATTCGGCTATGACCGTGTTTTTTTTTCTGCCGTTTAGCCGGATTTCATCCAGTTCGATGTATTCTCCTTTTGCCAGTTAATCGATTTCAACATCGGGTTCCGCCGTGATGATGGGACTGGCGGCAGGCAGGGTGGCAAACAATTTTTCAAAATGGCGTTTTACCCGCCCCAGATCCACCAGCGTCATGCCGCTGGAAAAACCAAACCAGGTGTACAAGCCGTTGAGGTCGCGAAACATGGGTGGTAAATACACGGGTGGTTTGATGAGTCCTTCCAGGGAATGTTCATAGAGACTGGGCAAATCATCCAGTGTGACCTTACCGACAAACAGCATGGGTAAAATTTCCGGCACCCCGCTGAGAATCGCGCTGCGAATAAAATTGACGGTTTCCACAAAACCTTTTACATAGGAAAGATCCTTGGTAAAGCAGGCCCCGCCGGTTACCTGGCCGCCGCGAAACGTGCGTTGCGCGATAATGTAGCTGTCGTGTTCGCTGAGTCCGTTATCAACAAAGTGCCGGTAGACATCGATAAAATCGGCGCCTTGTTCCGCCATGTCGATGGCCACGACCCGGTCGCTAATGCGGCGCGCGCGATTGGGAAACGAGCTGAACGTCAGTGTTTCCATGATTATGGCCAGCCCTTCCTGGGTTGCTGTGATGCGCGGTGAACCTACGCTTAACCACGTCGCCCAGGGCTGGCTCCGGCCATTCAGCGTACTGCCGATATGCACCCAGCCTTCGTGGACCTCCAGCACTTTTATATCGAGTTCGGAAAAACTCGCGTTACTGTTGATTTTAATGGTGTCGCCGCCCGCCGAGGCATCCGACACGATACCGTCACTCAGACAGACTTTATAACCACCGTCATTAAAGTAGCCGCCAAGTTTTTTTTGCAAACTGTTTACCGCCTCCTGCGCCGACAGTTTTTTCGGGTAGAGACGGGCGAGGTGCGCCGCGGCGGGCAGGGAAAAAATATGGCACAGGCGTTCACCCAGTTCAATGATGGATTTGCGGTCGCCGCGCAAGTGATCCTGTGCGCTGCCATACAATTGTTGGCTGAGAGGCAGGAATCCGGGTTTCCCGCGCTGCGCCAGCATGTCGATAACGATCCGGTATTGATCCACCGTATGGCGCAATATTTTTCCCAGCGCATCGTGTTTGCCCAGGTTTTTAGTAATGGAACGCTGCAGCCGCTTGAGTTCATTTTGTTTAGTGACCGGATCAAATGCCAAGCGTTGCCGCTCGTAATAGGCGGCGTCAATGGCTGGCGGTTCACGGCCGCCATTGTCGATGAATTGCTGCTGCAAATGGCGCGGCCACTTGATGGCGTCGAGTATCATGATGGGCCGCTGGGCGGCAACCAGCTGATCGGACAGGGCTTTGAGTTTTTCGCGGTAGGTGTTCGCGGCCATAAGTTAAATCAAATATTTTTGGATAAGCATTTTTAAAAATGAGTCACCCAGGAGTCAGGATCCTGGTACAGATTACTTACCGGCGAGTTGTGGTGCTGGTTTTTTCACAATGTTACTTTTATCCAGTATGAGCAGGCAGCGCAACCGGCTCTGACCGAAACACGACATGTTGATAAACTCGGGGATGCTGATCGGCACCTGGATGTAGTCGGTTTCCGATTGCCACGCACCGTCGGAAATGTCGGGATCGTTTACATACACAAAATGTTCGTCGGCGCTGGCGACAAACACCCAATGCGGCGCCTTGTTGCGGTTCAGCCGGTAGGTGCTGATCAGGGCGATGATGGCATTTTCACTTCGCAGGCTATCCATCAGTTTATCGGGTGAGAAATCCTCCACATGTAACTGAATGTCGGTATCTTTGATGCGTGTAAGGAAGTCTTGGTGGACCAATTCGATAACCGCTTTTTTGTCGGGATCCCGGACACCGTCGAGAAAGGGCGTGCCCGGTTGATTAATATAAAGTTCAACCTGGTATCCCCGCTGCCAGGCGCTCAATGCGAGGCCATGTGGCGAGCAGCCGCCGTGGCCGGAGGTCATGAAAATGGTCGTTGCCTCGCGCCAGATTTGCAGTTCTTCCTGCCGAATCATTTCATAGTCCGGATCAAGGATTTTCATGGCCATCATGAGCGCAGCGGGGCCGCAGGTGAAGTCAGTGGTCTGTTCGTAATAGGGGGTCACAATGTTCTTGTGTAACAACCCGGCATAGATGCGTTTTTCCATGCGCAGTGCGTCACTGCCATCGTCGTAGTAGTTTTCGATCATGCCAATGTGGCGGTAGCCGAGTTTTTTATATAAATGGATGGCGGGTACGTTGTTAACGTTCACTTCCAGCCGCATAAACGCGCAAAACCGTTCCCGGCCCGCTTGCTCGGCGGCTTCCATGAGGTGCCGGGCAATACCTTTTCCCTGTTGCGCCGGAATAACCGCGATGGAGTACATGCGCGCCAGACCGGTGCCGGTGCGGTACAGCACCAGCGTATACCCCACTATCTCGTTATTTGATTCCGCCACCTTCAGGTCGTGGGCGCCATGGCGAATGAAACGCTGAAAACTGCGGCGTGACAGGATATCGGTGGTAAAACACGTGTTTTCGATTTCAACCAGGCGCTCCAAGTCATTCTTGTCGGCCGAACGAATAAAAATCTGCCGCGTCATGCGAGTACGCCTTGCAGAGCCATGGTGATGACCTGTCCCGCGCGGAATAACACAAGTTCCCGCCATACGTGGTCCTTTGGATAGAAAAAATCGTGTAATGCCGTTACCGAGGCATGATGGATAGTACGCTGCCCCAGGTTTTGACCATAACTATTATGGTAGCGTTGTTCTTCGCAGGAGGCGGTAAGCAATTTTTCCAGGTTATAGGTGCCGTACTCCAGCGTGACGAAACAACCCCGTTCGCCCGCAAGATCATGCCAGAAATAATCGAGTAATCCGCTTTTGGGGGGAGAACAGGATTCACCCAACAA
>DATCIR010000086.1:0-4698 GCA_036507695.1 Gammaproteobacteria bacterium | reverse complement strand
GCTTTGACGATCGTGAAGACAAGCGTGCAATCCACTGCGTAGCGTTGTTCACCCAACCGGTGAACCTCGTTCGTGCATGAAAATAGAATGACATCCTATGGGTAGCTATTTTATAAAGTGGTTAACTGCGGAATCTAGGTTGAACCTGGCACATGGCAGGGAATTGAAATACCGCCCAGTATTGATCCGCGAACAGCAACTTCCGCTCCGGAACGAATAAACCTTAAAATAATCTGAATACCATCCGATATAGAGTAAGGTATATAGCCACTTTTTTGTCTCCGAAGGCCTGGAGCGCCGATCGAGTGGATTAGGTATTCAGTAATAATTGCGCCGTTTTTTTAGAGGTTTTTATGCGTAAATTGAATTCCGGTTTTACCCTGGTTGAGTTGGTGCTGGTGTTGATCATTATCGGGCTGCTGAGTGCGGTAGCCGTGCCCCGGTATATTGAAATCAACAGTGAGCAGAACACAGCGGACAAACGTGAAATCAGCGGCGCGGTGAAAAGCGCCCTGCTGGTTGCGCAAGCGGATACCAGGGCGTCACCCAGTGTCACCACGCTGGCGTCCTATGTGCAAGCCGACGAGGTGCGGGTAACCAATGCGGGCTTGTTGCTGCAACAAAAGGGTAAGTCCTACATGGTGCCGACCTATGTCGACAACAATTGCTCCGATCCAACCAAAAACAGCAATGACATGGTCAGGTGCGTGGGAGAAATTCCATAAACCCAAATAAAGCGCCGTTATTATTAGCCGGCATTTCCCGATTCGTTTCGGCGCACTAGTTCCTCTTCACATCGCCTCCCAACCAAGGTAAAAACCGATTTGACTTTCGTCAACCCGGTCTTGATCTTTGGTAGTGTTTATTTCCGTTCACGATATACTGTCGCCCATGCCAATCAGCGCGGGGTGCTTTATATGTGCCTGGGAATACCCATGCAAATCAGGGAAATTGATGGATTTATAGCCCATTGTGAGGCAAAAGGCGTAAGGCGGGATGTAAACCTGTTCTTGTTGCAGGAAACGGGTCTGCAACCCGGCGATTATGTTTTGGTGCATGTGGGTTACGCCTTACAAAAAATCTCCGCAACGTACGCCCGTTCCGTGTGGGAATTGTTTGACGCAGCCGCTGAAACCCAAGGTGAGCCGGATCATGCATGAGTTGGCGGTGTGCCAGAGTATCATCGACCAGGTCAAGCGCATTGCCGCCGAACATCAGGCGCGAGTCGTGGAAAAAATTTATATACAGATCGGACCGCTATCCGGCGTCGAGCCGGATCTGCTCAAATCCGCGTTTCCCATGGCGTCGGCCAATACCGCTGCCGCGCAAGCGGTTCTTATTATTAATCGACTGCCCATCAGGGTGCTTTGCAATACCTGTCAAGCGGAATCCGAGACCAGCGTCAGCCGTCTGGTGTGCGGTGTCTGCGGTAACTGGCAGACAACATTGTTAAGCGGCGATGAGCTGCTGCTGGAGCGGGTGGTGTTGCGATCGGAACATTAAAACGGAACATGAATAAGAGGAAGGCTTATGTGCGATAGCTGCGGTTGTAACGTCACGCCGGGCAACAAGCACTTGCTGGAAAGCAACGGCAAGCTGTCCAGAACGCCTGACGGCAAACTGGCGATTACCGTATTGCAGGGTTTGCTGTCCGAGAATGACCGCCAGGCGCAACTCAACCGGGAACATTTCGACCGGCACCGGGTGTTGGTGATTAATATGATGTCGTCGCCGGGTTCCGGCAAAACCGCGTTGCTGGAAGCCACCATAGAAGCCATCGGACCTGAGTTGAATATTGGCGTTATCGAGGGCGACCTGGAAACGGAGCGCGATGCCGAACGGATTCGCGCCAAGGGGGTTCCCGCAATCCAGATCACCACCGGCAGCGCCTGCCACCTGGATGCGCATATGGTGCATAACGCCTTGCACCAGTTGGATCTCGGCAGGCTTGATTTATTGTTTATAGAAAACGTGGGCAACCTGGTGTGTCCCGCCAGCTTCGATTTGGGCCATCATCGCAACGTGACCTTGTTGTCAGTCACCGAAGGCGACGACAAGCCTGCCAAATATCCGGTGATGTTCCGCGCCGCCGACGCCATGCTGATTACCAAGGCGGATTTGCTCCGGGTGCTGGATGATTTTCAAAGCGCTGCCGCGGAACACTATTTACGGAACCTGGCGAACCCGGCGCCGGTGCTGGAAGTGTCGGCGAAAACCCGGCAGGGATTGACTGCCTGGTTCGGCTGGTTGCAGCAGGAATTGCAGCGCTATCATCAGTATCTCGCGCAAGGCAAACCATTGTATCCGCGTATCCAGCCGCAAGGTCAGGCCGCGCATGCCGCCGTCTATGTTAATCACCAGCTTCACCCGAACGGGTGAATTTTGCCGGCAATGATTCGCATGCTAAATCCTGATACAGAATCACTCACGGAACAAAAAAAGTGGCTGGAAAAAATTCACGCTTTACCACTGCGCGGTAAAGTGCGCATTATGAATGTGTGCGGCGGTCATGAACGCGCCATTTCAATGGCGGGCTTGCGCGGTGTATTACCCGGCGATGTTGAACTCATTCCGGGTCCGGGTTGCCCGGTGTGTATCTGCCCGGAAGAAGATGTGTACGATGCCATCCAACTGGCGTTAAACGGGAATCTTACCTTGGTTGCGTTCGGGGACATGTTGCGGGTGCCGGTGAATGTTGCCAAAGGCGGCATTAAATCGCTGGAACAAGCCAGGGCCGCCGGCGCCGATATCCGCCCTATCGCATCACCCATGGAAGCGGTGCAACTCGCTTATCAGTTGCCGCAGCGGGAAGTGGTGTTTTTCGCCGCCGGCTTTGAAACCACGACGGCGCCGGTGGCGGCGATGTTGGCCGCGGGTGTGCCGGACAACCTCTCGCTGTTGCTTTCCGCGCGGCTGACTTGGCCCGCTGTGGCCATGCTGCTCGCTTCTGAAACCCCAGGCTTTGACGCCTTGATCGCGCCCGGTCATGTCGCGACGATAATGGGCGCCGGGGAATGGCGCTTCGTGGCCGATAAACATTATTTACCGGCGGCGGTCGCCGGATTCACCGCGGAAAGTTTATTGGCCGGGTTTTATTCCGTCTTGCGCCAGCGGGTGGAAGGCCGGGCTTTTCTCGATAATTGCTATCCTGAAGTGGTTAGCGCGGAAGGCAACCTGGGCGCCCGAAAAATCCTTGCCGGCGTGATGGACGTGGTGGACGCCAACTGGCGTGGCGTGGGTACTATCCCCCAATCCGGATTTGCGTTAAAAGACCGCTTCAATAGCCATGACGCGCGCGGGCGTTTCGCGGCCTTGCATGGCGATCACGATGCACGGCGCCGGGCCGGCGCCATGCCGCCGGGTTGTGATTGCGCGCGCGTCGTGCTCGGCAAACTTTATCCCAATGAGTGCCGTCTCTATGGCAGCGCTTGCACGCCGCGTTCACCCATTGGGCCGTGCATGGTGTCCGATGAAGGCGCCTGCCGTATCTGGTGGAGCAGCGGTGTTCGCGAGGCGGTTACAGTAAAACATGATAACCCGTCGCAACCCGCGGTGGTGTGATACAGGAGCGCGTGATGCGTGATTGCGTGACGCATGACAAAGTGGAATCTATCCAGGCCCGCTGCATGGTGTTGTCCGGGCGCGTGCAAGGCGTGGGTTTCCGTCCTTTTGTGTACCGCTTGGCGCATGCGCATGACATTCATGGCTGGGTGGAAAACCGGCTGGGTCAGGTTGCCATTCACGCGGAAGGAACGCTGAACGATCTGCAATCCTTTGAGGCTGAACTCATTCAGCAGGCGCCACCCCACGCGGCGCCAACTATTACGGAAACCCGGGCCGTGGGCTGTGAACATTACACGGGCTTTTTTATTCGCGGCAGCCACGCTCAAGCGCCGTGTGACATTCATACCGGCATTCACAGTGACATACATATTGTTGCCGACCTGCCCGTTTGTCCGGACTGCCAAAATGAGCTAAATGATCCGGCGGACCGGCGTTATCGCTATCCGTTCATCAACTGCACGCACTGCGGGCCGCGTTATACCCTGATCCGGCGCCTGCCCTACGACCGCGCCAATACCACCATGGCGGAATTTACCTTATGTCCCGCCTGCCGGCGTGAATATGAAACCAGCGCTGACCGCCGCTATCATGCGGAACCCATCGCGTGTCCGGCGTGTGGCCCGGAATTAACATTTCATACTGACAATGAAACCATCACCGGCAACCAAGCAGCCTTGCAGGCGTGTGTGGCGGCGCTGCAACGCGGTGCGATCGTCGCCGTAAAGGGCATTGGCGGTTATCACCTGCTGACCGATGCCACCAATGACCAGGCGGTGGCAGCATTGCGCACGCGCAAACCGCGGCCCCACAAACCGCTGGCGGTACTAATGACTGAACAACAGTTGCCACAGCAGGTGTTCGTCAACAACGAAGAACTGGATTTACTGACCGGTGTACAACATCCCATCGTAGTACTCCCGCAACGGCCAGCCAGTACGTTATCAAGCTTGATCGCACCGCAGTTGCGCGAAGTGGGCGTGATATTGCCCTACAGTCCGCTGCACTATTTATTACTGAAGGATTTTGGCAAACCGCTGGTGGCAACTTCGGCGAATATCAGTGGCGAACCGGTATTCACCGGCAATGAAGACGTTGCGGCTCGCTTATCCCATGTGGTGGACGCTGTATTGCATC
>DATCIR010000085.1:0-5231 GCA_036507695.1 Gammaproteobacteria bacterium | reverse complement strand
GTTTCTTTCGCCACGCGATTGGTTGATCACCGGACACAGCCCGGCACCGGTGATACGCATGGCCGCCGATTTATAATGTAGTGTGGCCAAGTTTCCGGAACCACCCGGGGTCGATGCCCTTAAAACCATTGCACCGGTCATCACCACGTACCCCGCGGACACCCTCGTCTGGCGCATCCATTTCACAGACGGTCATTATCCAACACGCTGGAACGACTTTCGTTATTACGGGCCGACCTCCAGCCGTTTTGATCATCACCTCACAAATGCCAGCGGGCAGAGTGATACGCAGGAGCGCGGGATTATGTATCTGGCAAACCAGGGCCCCACCTGTCTCGCCGAAGTGTTTCAAACCACCCGTGTGATTGACCGGCACTCCGGATCTCCCTGGTTGGCGGGATTTCGCTTGGCGAAAGCGATCCAGTTGTTAGATTTAACCGGGATATTCACCACCGCACTGGGGGCGTCGACCGCGATTCATTCCGGCCCCCGGCCGCGCGCCCAGCGTTGGTCGCAGCAACTCTATGAAGCCTACGCACAGATTGATGGTATTCTTTATTGTTCATCGATGTATGGGAATGCGCCATCGGTGGCGTTATTTGAACGCGGATTGCCCACGATTCCGCAACTCACCGTGTTTCACCGCGCACTGAATGATCCTGCCATGCTTGCGCTGATCATTGCAACCAGTCAGCAAATCGGTTATCAGTTCGTGTGAAAATGCGTGCAAATTTCGCGACGACAGTACGGAATATATTGGTACGACCGAGATAGCGGCCTGTCATGGCTGATTTGAGGGAGTCTGGTTCGTTCGAGCAAGATGCAGATAGACTTGCATGTATTGACGGCTTAGGGTTTAAGTTCCGTGGTGCCGCTGCTCCAATCACATTATGGGTAGTATTTTTTCTGGCAATCGTTGGGGCAATCAAGTGGCTGTCTTAACAACGCCTAACCCCAAGCCCCACGGGGCAGCGTCGCTAATGTGCCGCCGTCCCGTGGAACCGGTTCGTCAGGTGGAAATATTGGTGAAACATCGTTTCTTTACATCAGCCATCTTGTTAGTGGCTTCAGTATTCGGACGCAAGCAACATATTAATCTTTTGGTTTGAGTAAGTGATGATATTAAAATATTTCTGTACAAAATCAAAAAATCATATAGGAAATATTTGTTCTTAGGTAGATGTTAGCGCTACAGGGCACACATGTGTAATCACTTCAGAAAGGTTTTTCTTTCAGTATCTGTGGCTTGTGGCATCGCAAGCGCCCTCAGCGGCACGGCGTACATGCTGTGGTGTGCCCCTTACGAGTTCAATTCAATTGGTCGCTATTTCGATATTGAGCATTCGACAGTTCACACCGACAACGCCTGTGTGTTTGCGCCTCTCGCAATAGGCTTCTCTGTCATCGGCGCTATAGCAGTAGCTACATACGGCAGGTTCAAAAAGCCACCAAACAAAACAGAGTAAGGAAAGTAACTCGTGACTCCTACATATAGCACTAACCAGCGTCTCGTGTTCAGGTGCTTTGTACTCTCAGATTCTTGCTGCTGCGCGGCTCCGGTCGCACAGGCGCACAGTTACATGTATAAAGTATCATGAAAAAGTGTATCGCTGAAAGGAAATTGCTTTTCTCCCGTAAAGGCAGCAATAACCTCAAAGAGTTAATTATTCGGGTCGGCGAACCGTACTGGGTCGATGAAAATATAGCGGCATGCCCAATCCAATATGATGGACTATTTGAAGAATATTCGGATGCGCATGGTGCCGATTTACTTCAAGCTTTACACTTGGCGGCTAATGTCGATCCATTTTTAGAAATATTAAGTAAAAAGTACAATTTTTGTTTTCCGAATGGGGAACCATACTTTGATCAAGATGAAAACACATGACAAGCGGGTCAAATTCGCTCCCTACGGTCGGTGCGCCACGAGGCGTAAAGTAACTAGCAGTTGAAAGTACGGCATCAAAAGTACTGACCTGGGTGATATCAATGACCCGTATTCCTTTGTTAAGCTTATGCAGCACAAAGGACAGGCAGTCACTGTAACCGAAAGGATAGAAACCAAAGGAAAGCTGGTCGAGGTAAACCTTCCCGGCGAAGGGCTGTCCCTGATCTTTGTAATCCCTGAACTATGTCAGCAACCCGGTGTAAAATAAGCTCAGCGCAGCCTAACCCGGTGGTCAACCGGGCGCGGTGTGACGAGTGGCGTGATGGCACTCGCGGTATCGGCGTTGTTACCCTCACCACTACGATTACTTTATGCGGTCAAAACAAGCGGGGCAATGACAGCGTTTACCCAATACAGGCGAATGCGCTACAGTTAATATCTGACCGCCAACATCGCCGGTTTAGAAAATGCAAAAAAATGTACTGATCGAATTGAGCCGATTTCTCAGTTACGTCCTGCGTCATAAACCCGATGCCATTGGTCTGGCCATGGCAAAGGACGGCTGGGTGGATGTGGCAGAACTGCTTCTGAAAATGCACGAGAGTGACAAGGCGATTACCTTTGAGATGCTGAAAACCATTGTTCAGCAGGATGACAAACGGCGTTACGCATTTAACGAGGATGAAACGCGGATACGGGCAAATCAGGGTCATTCTATTGACGTGGACCTTAACCTCGTGCCAGTCAACCCACCCGTGTGTCTCTATCACGGCACAACCGGCCGTAATCTGGAGTCCATTAAGCAGCACGGGTTGCTGAAACAGCAACGGCATCATGTACATTTGTCGGAAAGCACGGCTACCGCGAAGCGCGTCGGCGCGCGTTATGGCAAGCCCATCATTCTGACGATAATGGCGGGGGATATGGCTAATGCCGGCTATACGTTTTACCGGTCACAAAACCATGTGTGGTTAACGGATGCAGTGCCACCTGAATTTATTCGTTTTCCTGCTGATTAAACTTCAATTTCATTTCGCTCACGATCAAGTCCTTTACGATTTTTTGTTCGCCATATTTTCCGACATTGGGGTGATGCACCAGAAGATACTGTGTAGAGGGCAGTTGTTTTAGAGGTTTAGCAACCAACGGTTTCGGAATATTCACAGAACCATTCACAATCGCGCACCCAAGTCCCAGTTTGACAAAGTGCAACATGAGTTCCCAGCCATTGGCTTCCACTGCAATTTTCCAGGGTATATTGGCGGACTGCAGCATTTTCGCGATCATCTGCCGGTGTGGCCGATTGGCCGGCGGAACAATTAATTGAACGTGCGACAAGTCCTGCAGTTTAATACGGCGTTTTACAGCCAGGGGGTGTGATTTCGGCACGACGAGTAACTGTGGAGTAGAAATAAGTTTTGTGACTACCAGATCCTCAGGATAGATATCAAAAGCCGCAACACCGAAGTGTGCTTTACCGGATCGCACAGCATCCAGTGTTTGCTCGATGGTCGTTAACCGGGTCAAACAATTGGCCACGCAAAATGCCTGTACAGAAGCCGAAACCGCAATTTTGGTCAATCTGGCCTATGTGCATGACATCGGCAAGACCCTGGGCACCGCGAAACCCGAGCAATCCGTTGAACTGCTCGCACGCTACGGCGACTTCGACGCGCGTTTTATAAACCTGGTTAAATATCATGACATCAATCTGCCATGGTATGTCAGCTATACCAAGGGTGAAGCACCGTCCAACAAGGCGTGGCAAAAACTGGCGGGTAAATTAGACATGCGGTTGCTGTGTATCTTCATGGTGGCGGATCGAGTCGATTGCCCGGGCGGATGGAACCAGAACAACGCATTGGTGTGGTTCCTAAACCAATGCCGGGAGCGCGACTTGATTCCCCAGGCGCTTGCCCTCTAAACAATTATTCCGGAAACGCCCAACGCGGCGACATCATGGACTTCGCCAGTTTATTGGTGGCCTTACAGCGGGCTTCCCAAATCCCGGTCCGTTATGTTCACGGCAGCATGGATGTGCCG
The DNA here is from genome assembly GCA_036507695.1 of Gammaproteobacteria bacterium. Classification (GTDB taxonomy): domain Bacteria; phylum Pseudomonadota; class Gammaproteobacteria; order SZUA-152; family SZUA-152; genus JAKEGK01. Next base: position 1,300 of record DATCIR010000085.1, on the reverse strand, counting down.
GAAGATAAGTTGCGCAACTGGGCCGGTGGATTGTAAGCGTCAAATAAACCTCATCTATTATCCTCGGACTGTTGTCGCTAGTCTATTGTTCCTTACCTATTAAATAAGAGCCTAACAATGATCCGACGCACAACAGAACAATGGTAAGCCTTTCGTCATTGCCAATCGGCCGGCTATCTGCTCCGGACTACACTCATCGCGGAGCAGCGCCTCGACATACTGCCAGACTGTGCGCGTTATCTGAGACCGCACTTAGGTGTAAGGCAGAGCCAGAGCCAGAGTGTCGCCTATGCTGAGGGCGGTAGCCAGTCAAATCCTGATTCCGGTGAAGCTCGCGGCTAATCGTTCCCGGATTGCGGTCAACGATCCGGGCTATTTTTGATTGACGATGGCCGGCTTTCTTGAGTGCATAGATTTGGTATCTTACCTCTTGGGTAAGCTGCGTATAGCTCATCAGTGCTCCGCTTACTTTGGTCGATATGAGAAAACCACGATAATACCGCGGCTTGCCCTCTATCCGATAACGTAGAATTGCACGTGCGAGTTGAATACAGGTCGCTGAGATCCGTCGTGAGCACAGCATTTCGGATGAGACCTACACCAACTGGTAAGCCAAGTAGGCGGGTGCGTGAGATCGTCAGCCAGCGGCGAATCCAGTACAACGAACAACGACCTCATGATTTATTTGGCGGTTTACCACCTGTTATTTTTGCTATTCAAAATCTGGGAAACTCGAGTTTTGAATTGTCTACTTGATGGGAAAGCTTACGGCGGACTCGTTGTTGATGGAGTTTCTGTTACGGTGACAAAACGGAAGCCGAGCGGTCCACCCATGCGAAATGCGCGCTTGTAGAAGAAATGCATGGTCACTCCCATTAAAGCGTCTTTCGTTAGCCTGCTCAAGCGGTGTGCGTCAGAACGAGTAAATATTGTGCAGTCTTGTGCAGTCCACTGTCGAGATAGTTGTCAATTGTTATGCTACACGACTTGTGTTTGATCAACATAAAAGGATGTTTAATAAAAAATTCCCGGTAGTGCATTATTTATGTAGTATTTTCCTAACTATGAACTAATATCAAATCATTAACAGGCCAGTGTTTCGAGGTCGCGAATTGCGCAACAACACCCTCGCAACTTTAAACTGCGAAGCCCTGTGGAGTTAAAGTGATAAAGATTTAAAGTGATAAACTAGCGAACGCGTGTCCAGACTGAAGATACTAACCGACACGTACTGCGGCCTCAGCGGCAATATAGCGACAAGGAGGGGGTATGGCTAATCGAGTTCGTTTGTATCTGCTGA
>DATCIR010000084.1:0-11467 GCA_036507695.1 Gammaproteobacteria bacterium | reverse complement strand
GTAGTCAGTACGACCGCACTGGTCTGGTTATTGTCCGGATGCCTGGTGGACAGTACCGAACCGCCACCGCTTATCGAGCGCAGCACGGACAATCTACGGCTGATTCAGTCTGGCGATAGAATGGTGTATGACATTTCCGGCAACCGCATCACTACTGCTGGCACCGCACCCATTAAGGGGCAAATGACCGTACAATGGTTTCCGGATTTTATCGAAGATCCACATAATCCGACGGTTCAAATTCCCGTGCTAAGAGAAGAAACAACGTTTGTCTATGATGGAGGTGGCGGCGTATCAACTATCCGTTATGTCAGCCAGGATCCCGACGGATCGTTATACGTACATGCCTACTACGATAAAACAATTATTTTATATGCTGGAAATTACAGCGCTAGTCAGACGGATTATACCTACAGTCCTATACAAGTAGTGTCATCGCCACTGCAAATGGCCGGCAATCAGTTCTCGTATCGCGTGCTGGAATGTTTGACTGTTGACAGTCTATGTGGAACGAGTATCCGGGCAATTCAAGAAACCAACCAATTTAATAGTGAAGCGGCTACGGTGACGGCCTCCGGACACCGCTTTAACACGCTGTACTATGTTTATGAGGGGCAGCTCTTGGAAGGAGTTAGCCCGTCACTGCCTTCACCGCTGGATTTCCGCATGGCCTGTGGCGGGAATACGTTTACCTTTAATGGCGAGTATTACTATTTTCCGGAAGTGGGATTGGTACGATTCTTTAGTTTCTGTACCGCAGCCGACGCTTCTTCCAATACGATTACCCTGCAACTATCCGGTTCCTTGTCGAGCGCAAGCTTTCCGTTGCCCTGATAATGATTGCCCGGGTCGAAATCCAACGTGCTTGAAGTCGGACAAAATAGGCCTATTATCAAAACCGGTCACAGAATTATCCGGACTTTGGATAGCTCAACGGTTTTTTTGTTGCGTAAATTCAGCAAAGGCTCCTGCTGTTTGTCCGAAAGCCTGACGCTTTCCACAAACGCTTTGATATAGGTAGGCACCAACTGTAACTGCTGATCTATTTCCGCCTCGGCCCGCAACAGATATTGGCCGTTACCGAGATTCACCTCGTCGCCATCCAACGGATCAAACTCAAGCGGAATATCACCCGCGGTAAACTCCCCCATCTGTTTGCGAAACACAATTTCACCGGATTCATTTTCCAAAACGATTTCAACATTGGGGCTGTCCGCTTGCAGGCAAAGCAAGACACTCACGGTTTCATTGTTGGTGAACACCATGTGACTGGACGGCACATAAACCGAACGGCCAACGAGGGTGGACGCCTGCAAGGCTTGATTGGAACGTAGTGAAACCGACATGTTAATTGGCCGTGAATGGGTTACCGAACTCAATGCAATGGATTGTTGAAATTTGTACCGCAATGGACACCCAGGATTTAGAGCAACCGGCATGCCAATCTTAAAAGACTACGGTGGATCAGCGAGTTACGGAGCAATCACTAAACAATAGGCGGGCGAAATCGGCAAGCTTCTGCCGGTGTGTGGCAAACGGGCAAGGATTGGTAACGCGATAATAAGAGAACGATTCTAGCCGAAACGAAGATTGCCGCTGCCACGTTTCAACTGATAAATGACACCGACTGACTTCCAGCGCAAAATATCAAAATTTTCCGAATAGCCCGAAATAGTTTCGGAACCACCCAAAATCAAATATCCATTGGGTTTCAGTAACTGCGACATGCGGTGCATGATGTCGGCTTTTAAGGCCGGTGCAAAATAAATAAGCACGTTGCGGCAAAAAATGATGTCAAACTTTCCGAGTGAAGCGAATCCTGCTTTCAGATTGAGCTCTTGAAAGTTGACGCGATTTTTCACCTGGTCACTGACCCGCCACTGGTTCCCTTCCTGCCGGAAATACCGCTTGCGCAGTTCAGGAGACATGCCACGGCTTAATGCAACGTCATCATAACTGCCGGCACGGGCCTGCTGCAGCGCATTACTGGAGATATCCGTTCCCCATACCTGCACACCGTCAGCTGAAATCAGCCCCGGGTTCTTAATCATGAATTCATTCGCCGCGATACTGATGGAATACGGTTCCTGCCCCGTGGAGCAGGCGGAAGACCAAATTCGGATCAAGTCACCACTTTGCCTTATGCGTTCGGAAAAATATTTCTCCCTGAGAAATTCGTAGGGATAGGTATCGCGAAACCACGAGGTTTCGTTTGTTGTCATGGCATCCATGATGCGATGCCTCAGGCGTTGATCGTCCTGGATGCGATCCAGCAACTCGGCAAATGACTGAATGGATAATTCGGTCATTAGCCGGGTGATTCGGCTGGTAATCAGATAATGTTTGTTGTCGCCAAGCACGATCCCCGAGGCATCTTCCAGAAACTCCCGAAATGACTCGTATTCGTCCGGCGATATTGATGCTGTGATCACTATCGTTCTATGCTTTGTAAAAGTTAATGAAAATCCCTATTACCCTGCGATTCTTTAAACCGGCCTGTCCACCACGGCAACGATGGCATTTGCCAGATCATCGGCATTGAATTTCGGCACGAACTCATTGGCGCCGACTTTCTCTACCATCGCGTGGTTGAATATACCGCTTAACGAAGTATGCAGTATAACGTGCAAATCTTTTAGCTTTGGATTCTGACGAATCATCGTTGTCAAAGTATAGCCGTCCATATTGGGCATTTCGATATCCGACACCACTACCGATAATTTGTCGTTTAGCGTCCCTGGCGATTCCGCTATTTTTTCAAGATACGCCAGCGCTTCCTTGCCATCCTTGACTAGTACACATTCCACGCCAATTTGGTCCAGCGTGCGTTTGATATGCTTTCTGGCAACCGTTGAATCATCGGCCACCAATACGGTTTTGACACAGGAGACGGCTTCTTTAATATCAGACGCCACCTGCTGGGACACGTCGACTTTAATGCCGGTAATATCGTGCAATACTTTTTCCAGGTCGATGATTTCAACAATTTTATTATCAACATTGGTTACCGCCGTGAGATAGTGACGGTTACCCGTGCCTTTGGGCGGAGGCAAAATATGTTCCCAGTTCATGTTGACAATCCGCTCCACGCCGCTTACCAGAAACCCCTGCACACTTCGATAATAGTCGGCTACGATAATATACGCCGATGCTTGGTCCTCGACCGCTGGCCGGCCCAAGGCAAGCCCTAAATCAATCACGGGAATGGTTTTGCCCCGCATGTTGGCAATGCCACGGACGATTTCCTTCGAGTTGGGAAGATGTGTCAACTTGGGGCAGCGGATAACTTCCTGCACTTTGAAAACATTGATTCCGTACAGCTGACTCCCATGCAGCCGGAACAATAAAAGTTCCAGGCGGTTTTCCCCAACGATTTGTGTACGCCGATCCACTTCGTATAGTACATTTGACATGTTTTGCACCGGACCTTTATATCAATCTATTTTCTTACTACTTTTATCGACACAAACCGGTTTATTCTTAAACGCGGTTCTTCGGCACACAATTTGCGAGATAGATTCGATATTGACAAAATCAGGTAAAACCGTGCCCGTAAATTCATGACACAAAACTATAATTTTCATAATATCAGCATCTTATAAACCAAGTCTCAAGAAAGTCGAAAATCTGTCGTTAGTATTGGCAGGAAGTAAAATACGGAATAATGTGCCGCCCTGTATTTAGTAGCGCCGTTATTTAGTAATAGCAATAATTGATATAGAGGCTTTACAGCCTGCAAGGAGTCAGGAAAATGAAAAATATTACGGGTAGATCGGGGTACTCTAGTAACTATATCGGGTTTACTGTTGGCGCACGGCATGTAGTCCGCCGTGATTTGTCGATTCGCAATAACGAATGCAAAACCGTTAAAAACATGGCGGAGCAGCTGCAACAAATGGAACAACAGCTTGCCGGCGCATCGGTTGTCGATTTCCACAAACGCAACGCTATTCGCAACGCCATCATTAACGGCTATTACGTCATAGATCCCGTATCGATTGCGGAAAAGTTTCTGACGTTCGAGAGCCAGTTATATCGTTAGTAGGGTATCGCGGACCAGGCGGGTAACACTGTCGTATCCATCAGCTGTTACCTTCTTATAAGCCCGCCAGTATCTTGTGCAGTAGCGAATAAAGCGCCGGACTCAGTGGATATCGCGGCGCGTAAGCCGCGATTTCCTTTAAATCCGCTTCGACATCAATATCCTGCAGGCCAGGCAGTTCACCCCATTCCCATCCCAGCCCTTGCAACGCTGCGCGAGTCTGCGTCAGCACCCGCGCGGTTCCCCACGCGATATTGTCAAACAGCTGCCGGTCCACATGGTTCATACCGATAAGCACATATCCGCCATCATAAGCCGGCGTTAATACCACGCGCTTTTCCGGTTGCGCAATACATTCTATCGCCTGTTGTAAATGCTGCGGCGTGAATTGCAGACAGTCACTGCCAATAATAACCACGCGCCGCGCCGCTTGCAGGGCGTGCGTCGCGGCATGAAACATTTTTTCCCCGAGATTGTTTCCTTGTTGCGCGAACAATGTAACAGGAAATTGCCGGGCCGATTCCCGGAAAAACTCATGAGACGTGTCGGGGTAACACCATAATTGCGCCGGACAAAGGGCGGATTCCGAGGCCATTTGAATCACATGGGCCGTCAGCAAGCGATGCAATTGAGTCGCGGGGGCCGCGCCGATTCGCGGGATTAATCGCGTTTTCACTTGTCCTTCGACCGGCGCTTTCGCGAACACCAGGATGCGTGCATCAGGAAAGAGCATTATGATGAAGTCGCCCGCTGCTACTAAATACAGTCAATCACGCTAGCGCGCCGCCGCAACTGCTACCTTGCCCTGCGGTACAACCATAACAGTGGTCCATAACCACGATCGGATTCCCTTCCAGATCCTGTTGCTGCAAGTCCGTAATATGGATTTTAGGTTTACTGCCGAACAACAATGGCAGCTTTAACATCTGATTAAAGTCACAGTCGTAAACATAACCTTGCCAGTCGATACTGATGAGGGACCGGCACATCACGCCAACGAGATTGCTATCCTGATGCGCGTCCCGTAACAATGCCATGTAATGGGCGAACTCGCCTTTCGACACCAGGGTGCTGCCAAAGCGCTGAATAGGCATATTGGCCAAGGTGTAAAGCCGCGTAAAATGAATGCCATATTGCTCAGACAAGTGCTTTTTGTAATCCGCTTCAAGGGATTGCTGTGATGGCGGCAAATAGGGGCCGACCGGATTGTAAACCAAATTGAGTTTCAGCGGATTGTTTGCCAATCCATAGCCCAGTTGATTGAGTTTGCGCAGTCCTTTGATGCTATTGGCGAACACGCCCTTTCCCCTTTGGCTATCGACATTTTCCTCACGGTAACAGGGCAATGACGCGGTAATCTCCACTTGATGGTCCGCTAAAAAACGTGCCAGGTCTTCCTGACCGGGCTCTTCCAGGATGGTTAGATTGCACCGGTCGATCACACTGACACCCAATGCCCGCGCGCTTGTTACCAGCCAGCGAAAGTGTGGATTTAATTCGGGGGCGCCGCCGGTTAGATCCAGAATCGTCGCGGTACTCTGCTTTAAAAAGTCCAGTACCTGTTCTGCGGTTTTACGATCCATGAGTTCCTTGCGTTTTGGGCTGGCGTTCACATGGCAATGCAGGCATTGCTGATTGCACAAATAGCCCAAATTAACCTGTAACGTAGTCAGCCGGTCACGTGTAATGCTTGGAAATCTCGTATTTTCAAGTAAAGGTAGCGTATCGTGCATGCTCTACTCCGGTAGATAAGGGACTATGCGCTTCAAAAAGTAAGGCGTTAAAAAGGCGTCATTGATTGTTGATTATTGCGTGATATTCGACCATATTAAATATGCAGAATTCATTGTAAGGTAAAATTGTTCTGAGAAAATTAAGCTTGAAGCGTGTCATCGAAAACACTCACAATAACATGACGCGTGTTATCAACACCGCAATAAGCGTTTTGTGACAGGTTTCTTTGTGGTCAGAACAGCGATACACATTTATCCATGTTATCTTTTCTCACGTTACCCGTTTTATTAAGATTAAGTAGCGTTAAATACCAAAATGTTACGCAGCAGCAGTCAATACCGACAGTCAATACCAATAATAAAAGGACTTGAATTTGCCGCATCGCAGCCTGCCGAGTGACGACGAGTTAATACCCAAATTGCTGGCTAGCGACGAAACCGCGTACCGGCAGCTCGTCAGCGCCTATCACGGCATGATGGTATACATCGCAAGGTCCATCGTTGGTGAATCCATCGCGGATGAAGTCGCGCAAGAAGCCTGGCTGTCCGTTATAAAAGCGCTGCCTAATTTTGAACGCCGCGCCAGCCTGAAAACCTGGATCATGCGCATCGTCAGTAACACCGCTAAAAGCCGTTTACGGCACGAATCGCGTACCGTCAGCCTTGAAGATTCGATGAATGAAAGCGGCGACCTGATTAGCCCCGACCGTTTTGATGAACGCGGACATTGGACCAGCCCGCCATCGTTCTGGCACGCCGATACGCCGGATTCGATACTGTCCAGCAGCCAACTTCAAGCGTGTATTGATAACGCGCTCAAAGAGTTACCGCAACTGCAACGGACCATCCTTTCGCTGCGCGACATTCAGGGCCTGGAAATGGATCAAATTTGTAAGATTTTGGATGTTTCTGAGTCTAATGCAAGAGTGCTGCTGCATCGTGCCCGCAGCCGGATCAGAGAAGCCATAGACGAACACCAGAGAAATCAGGGCGAATGTTAAATTGTAAAGACATTACTAAACAGGCAAGTAACTACCTTGACAAGGAGTTGCCCTATCGGGCGCGACTGCAAGTAAGGCTGCATTTGCTGATATGCGTGCATTGCCAGCGTTATATCAACCAGTTACGGACTACAATCCGCACGCTCGGTAAACTAAAAAAAGACATCCCGGTCAGCGAGCAAGTCGTTGACGACATTGTAAATAACCTGCGGCAGGCAAAACAAAACCAAGAGAAACCCAAAAAATAAGACTGTTACGGTGCAATAGGACAAAGCACGATAGAAATTTTCCTGCAACCTGGACACAGGATTAGCACTTCTTTTCATCTCCAGTTAAAATCAGCGTTGTTCACCACATGACATTCCTCTTCATGTGGATAATGGCTGTATGCTCTCGTGGAACCACGGGAGGGACGTCACACAGGTCAATCCACCGTTGCCCCGGTAGCTCAGATGGATAGAGCGCACCCCTCCTAAGGGTGAGGCCGAAGGTTCAAATCCTTTCCGGGGCACCACCTTTAGTTGTTGTAACAGCTTTGGTAGCGCTCTGATTACTTAGTTCCTGTATAACCGGCTGTTCTATTACACGATACTGTGCCGTAAGATACACTGTGGTAACTAAAACGGGGAGTTATTCGTCCCAGCAGTCGCCGTAATGATGGGTGATTTCTTCGTCTTTTTTAATGTCACGCAACGCAACCACGGTCAGATCATCGTAATAACACGCATTGGGTTTCGCGTTATGATTAATGTATTTGAACAGATTTTGGACTTCAATCGCATGTGTGCCCTCTTCCAGCCACAACACATAGGGTCCGTCGTCTAACGCAACTATTCCTGTGATTTCTCCAATGATTGCACCAGACTTTATCGCTCTTCTTGCAAACAGGCCTTTACCATGAATTCGGCTGTCTTTGACGTAAACCAATCGATGACCCATTTATTATATAACTCCGATCAATTCGCAACATTGATAAGTGGTAACTTGAATTAATTTAAGGCCGCGAATGATACCAGTCCCCATAAAAAAATCAATTACACACACCCGCATCAAACAACATCTGCATGTTATTTTTGCGTAACAGTTTTGTAAAATATGATTTAGTTAATGGAGTTAAGCGCGGTTAATGCTTCTTTGGATATTACATCATTAATGCGCGACGACATGGTTGTTATTTTTTGATCTAACTTCCAATCGAAGATGGTTGAATACGCGAGTACTGCCCGCACATATTCACGGGTTTCTTTAAAGGGCAACGTGTCAACCCAAATATCGGATGAGATCGGATTGTTTTCGGGAATCCAGGAATCCACGCGTTTCGGTCCGGCATTATACGCAGCGGCAGCCAGTGCCTGGTTTCCGCCAAAGCGTTCCAGCATGCGATTCAAATAAGAACTGCCTAACAGGATATTGTTCTCGGCATTAATTATGTCACTGTAGCTAGGCCGTTCCCGTCCAAGCAGTTTGGATTCCAGGCGCGCAGTGTCCGGCATTAGTTGCATTAAGCCAAGGGCTCCAACACTGGACCGCGCGTTAGGACGGAACGCGCTTTCCCGCCGGGCGACACCATAGATCAAGGATGGGTTTATGCCATGAGCGTTAGCCTGATTAAACACCAGTTCGCGGAACGGAGTCGGAAACCTGACATTATAATCGTTAAGGTGCGGCGTCTGGGCAACCGTCATTATGGCATTGTGATGCCATTGCCAGTCATGAGAAACCAGCGCCGCCTGCTGTAACCACGTACTATCAAACTTTTCGGTAGCAACGGACCATTCGCTGCGCGCTTCGTCGTGTTGATCCACCAAAAATAGTTCATGGGCGCGCCGGATAGCGGGAATGCCGGCGATTTTTCCGATAATCTGTTCATCACGGGCCAAGGGTTCCATATTAAATGAATAAGTTACACCTAAACGGTCCGCTGACAGGAATCCGTAGTAGTTGGTTTGGGCTGCTATTTCCTCAAAACGTTTTTTTGCCTGTTCCTTTTTACCCAACTGTTCCCACGCGCGTGCCTGCCAATATTGCCACTTAGGTTCCTCGCGTTCTTTCTTCGGTAATTGACCTATATTTTTTTCCAATGCCTTCCAGTCCTGCATCCGCAGAGCCGACATGGCGCGCCAATACAATACATCGTCATCGACCCATTTTTTATTAATCTCATTCAGCCACGCGTGCGCGTTGGGATGCTGTTGATAGGCGCTGCGTAATCCAATGAATTGTTGCATCTCACCCAACTGTTGCGGACTAAAACCCCGTTTATGTTGCAGCTTAGCCCAGGCTGCTTTCGCTTGTTCTGCGTTGCCGCGCGCCACACGTTTAACGCCGTGAATGATGATTGTACGATTAACCGGGGTGTCTTTAAGCAGCTTCTTTGATTCGAGGTGCTTGGCCGGGTTTTTATGCACATCGATCCATAGTTCCACCTGCTTTTGATCCTGTTTACCAAGTTTTTTGCTAAACTCGCCTGCCAACCGGGTATCGCCTTTATCCATGGCGATATCGATCCGATCCCAAATCAACTGCGTCGAAAACAAATTGCTTTTCTCGAACTGACTGAAAATGTAATCGCACTCTTTAGTTTGTTCACTTGCAGTTTTCCACAGTTCCTTGGTTTCATTCATGGCTTCCTGGCGGGTTTTCTTGGAATTATCCGTTGCAAGACGGGCATGCAAGTAAGCACAGCGTAATTTCGCGCCATTCTGCCGTCCGTATACTTTCAGGTATTGTTCCCAACTCTGATCTTCTGCCAGGCGGTATAGCCACTGGGTGCGGATTTTATAACTCAAGGGGGTATCTTTGTAGTTATCAATAAACGCCATCAATTCTTCATTGCTGGCCGATGACAAACGATTGCGTAATCCATAATACTCAAGGTAGGGGTATAAAATGTAGTCCGTGCTTTGCGCCTTTAATGTCTCGAAGGTTTGAAGGTCACCGACTTCTAACGCTGTAACCGCGTCGCGAAATAAAGCTCGCTTTAACTCTATGAGATTGGATTCCAGCAAGGCAATCGACGCACTGGAATTAAGGCTTGCCGCCACCACCGTTGTTACCGCCGGGTTGCGAGTTGCATCAGTATTATCAGGCACAAAATCCGCCCGAGCGTCATTTGCGGCTGTCAGCGGGAGACATACAGCCAGCGAAAAACGAATAAATAATATAGTTTTCATGCTGTTAAATAAATAACGCATAGCACAACACATGACTTTCCAAAAATTACTTAAGTAGTCAGTTTATAAATAATAGCTGACGGCGTCCATGCCTGAGGCAGGAATATTTACTTAGTTCACATATCGGCATTTCGACCGCGTTAATATAGTAAAATCAGAAAACAGTTTGCCGGCATAACGCACGTTACTCTATAGTTTTCAACGTCTTATCGACCGCGCAGAGCACAGTCAGCGGTGTTTTTTAAAATTTTGCACTTTACAGGCAGAAGTACCACCTAAAAAAGTCAGGCCTATGGACAAACCAACAAGCTACGCAGCGGAATTCAATCTTGATAAGAACATCGTGTACTTAAACCATGCCGCGGTGTCGCCATGGCCGGTGAGAACGCGCAATGCGGTGATCCAGTTTGCGGAAGAAAACAGCCGCTTTGGTTCGCTTAACTATTTGCAATGGCTGGAAACGGAGACCGCATTACGCAAGCAACTGCAATCACTCATCAATGCTCCGTCACATCTGGATATTGCGCTGGTAAAAAACACATCTGAGGCGTTATCCATGGTTGCGTACGGTATTGATTGGCATCCGGGTGACAATGTTGTAATTACCGATCAGGAATTCCCTTCAAATCATATCGTCTGGGAAACACTGGCTTCGCAAGGTGTTGAACTGCGCACGGCGGATATCACAAATGATAAAAAAACACCTGAACAATGCATTTTTGATCGCTGCGATTTACACACGCGCCTGATATCCGTCAGTTCCGTGCAATACGCCAGCGGATTAAAACTGAACCTGCCGCAGATCGGGCAATTCTGTAAATTACATAATATTTTGTTTTGTGTAGATGCCATTCAAAGCATTGGCGCGCTGAGGTTTGATGTCCAACAATGCCTGGCTGACTTCGTTATGGCCGATGGTCATAAATGGATGCTGGGACCGGAAGGCTTGGGTTTTTTTTATTGCGCCAGTCATATTCGCGAGCAACTTAAACTAACTCAGTATGGCTGGCATATGATGGAGGATTATGCGAACTTTAGCGTACAACATTGGCGGGTAGCTCAATCCGCCCGGCGCTTTGAATGCGGCAGCCCCAATATGCTGGGCATTCATGCGTTACACGCCAGCCTGTCGCTGATTCTGGAGGTCGGCATGGCAGAAATAGAACATAGGTTACTGGGTAATACACGCTGTATGCTGGATGAGATTATTCAACAGGAAAATCTTGAGTTACTATCACCCGCCGATATGGATCGACTGGGCGGCATCGTCACTTTCAAACACAAGTACCACCCGCCTCGCGTTGTTTATAACAAACTCAGGCAACAAAATATCCTGTGCGCGGAGCGAGGCGGCGGGATCCGGTTTTCACCGCACTTTTACACGGATCCGGAAAAAATCCGGACCGCGATTCGGCTGGCCAATATAATTTCAGAATAAAGGTAACTACTCACCCGTGGGCGGCGCCGGTGTCTCCTGCCGGGGGACGCCACAAGTACGTCCCTGTAGGTTGTTGTGGG
>DATCIR010000083.1:0-10092 GCA_036507695.1 Gammaproteobacteria bacterium | reverse complement strand
CGGCTGCGTTGCCTGCAATGGAAAATCGATCGTGTTCGGGAAAAAATGCCAACACCGCTGGCAGCTTGTGTCGCCATCTCGGACATGATGTGGGATTCACTGGATCGGTTGAATCAGTTATACCATGATTGTCAAACTGTGACTTATAAAAAGCACGGAAAGCAAACGATGCAACCCTTACCGCAAGCCCAGATCATTCAGTTCACACCTCGCCAATAACAACGGCATTAAAGCAACTAAAATTAAGACCCGGTTGAAAACAGCCGGGTTTTTTTATGTCGCCCGCTCCTTGGTCAGCGTGGGGTCTTCACGTTAGGGCAGCATACAGCCAGAAACACGTATAACCAGCAATTATCAAGTGAGAAATCGAGATAACAGCGTTAACACAGGCCGTTGAGTTAGAGTAGAACAGTAAAAAAGTAGCTATTTATTGAGCATATTTTTATGCTAAAGTTGATCGTATTTTAAAAGATATGGCCAACTTGACACAATTTTGTTGAGGTTATGAATTATAAACCTATCCAGAAAATGCTTAGCGGAGTCGGCGCTATTTGGGTTTTATCGCTAGTATCTTTAGTAGGGTGCATTACCCAAACACAACCACTCCCTGACCCAAAGCAATTTTCGCCTGACTTCGTGTCCAGCGCCCGGCCTGGCGCTGCGTTACGGCTTAGACTGCCATTCTATGAACGCGATATTGAGATCTACAATGAAGGTCTACAAGCCTACGATATTGGCGATTACCCGAAAGCGCGGGATATTTGGTTATCCCTTGCCGAGGAAGGCAATCCCATCGCGCAATTCAATATTGCCCACATGTATGAGGTTGGCGAGGGCGTGGAAAAAGACGCGGTAAAGTCCCTTCAATGGTACAAGAGCGCTGCAACGCAAGGCTACGCGGAAGCGCAAAATAATCTCGGCCTTCTCTATTCCACTGGAATAGGCACTCCTCTCGATCTGCAATTATCGGCGCACTGGACTGAATTGGCGGCTGAGCAGGGTTTACCAAATGCCCAATTCCAGATGGGTGTTAAGTATAATAGCGGCCGCGGAATTAAAAAAGATGACAAAACCGCCTTTGAGTGGTTTTTAAAAGCCGCGTCTTCCGGGTTCCCCGCCGCACAAACTGTCGTTGCCGAATACTATCTGAATGGAAAATCGATAGAACAAAATAATAATCTCGCTTTATATTGGTTTCAACAAGCAGCGGAACAGGAATTTCCTCAGGCTCAATATAGTCTCGGTGTTTTATATCAACAGGGACAAGGTGTCCAACAGGACTATTCAGAAGCATTATCCTGGTACATGCGGGCAGCCACGCAGCACTACGCGCCAGCTCAGGCCAATCTCGGTGTAATGTATGCCCGTGGTTACGGTGTAGAAAAAGACTATCACGAGGCGTTTAATTGGTATAAGAAAGCGGCCTTAGGGGGGGATGCAATCGGTCAATACAACCTCGGTGAGAGTTATGCCACGGGAAGAGGGATTGAACAGAATGACACCCTGGCGGTTATGTGGTATGGAATGGCGGCGACGCAAGGCGTGGCGGACGCTCAGGCATCGCTTGGACTGATGTATGAAGGTGGGCGAGGCGTAACGCAGGATTATTCAGTTGCCGCTTCATGGTACCGGATCGCAGCGGAAAAAAATGCAAGGCTGGCGCAATTTAGCCTGGGGATTCTCTACCTCAATGGTTACGGTGTGTCTCACGATGATATTGCCGGCGCAAGGTGGATTTCTCGCGCCGCGGAGAATGGCGATAAAACCGCGCAACATGTCATGGGTCAATTATATGAGACCGGGCAAGGGGTGCCAAAGGATTTGTCGCTCGCCTTCAAATATTACTACGATGCGGCGCGTAATAATCATGCCGAAGCGCAATACAAAGTGGCGCGCATGTACATTACCAATAAAGGGGTGGAAGAGAATTTAAGGGAAGCCAGTTACTGGCTGATTAAAGCCGCCAATAACGATCATGCTTACAGTCAATATTATCTGGGGCTTTTGTATCAGACTGGTGAAGGCGTGGCTACCAGTATGACCGAAGCGCTGAAGTGGCTGGTCAAATCCGCAGAGAAAGGTGTGACACCCGCCCAGCACTATTTGGGTCAAATGTATGAGAATGGTAACGGCGTAAGTCAGGATCAGCAAGTAGCCGCATCCTGGTACAGGAAAGCCGCCGAGAATGGTTATGCGCCATCAGCGGATAACCTGGGTTATTTATACACCCTGGGAAAGGGTGTGACACGTGATTATCAAATGGCGATCAAATGGTTTTCCATCGCGGCCGACCAGGGTTACAAAGACGCTCTCAATAATCTGGCCTGGAGTCTGGCGACTGCGCCAAATGATGAACTACGCGATGGTAAGCGGGCGATCAATATAATCGAATCAATAATGAATTCAGAAGGAACAGAAGTCGGGTTACTGGATACCCTGGCGGCGGGATACGCGGAAATAGGAATCTTCGATAAAGCGATCAAATATCAGCTGCAAGCCATTCAACAGTTGCAGTCCACGAAACAACTGGACCGGCTAAAGCTCTTTGAACAGCGTCTCAAGGTATATCAGCAAGGAAAGCCCTGGCGCATGCCGGTAAATTAATTATCAAACAGTGAAACCGGAGAAACAGTTGAGCGTTTAAATCCGCAAGTACCTGTAGCCCACCCCCCGTTACTGTTACGCGTTTACAATTCGCATTTCCCAGGGAACGCCGGATTTTATCCCGCGAAGCAGCTGCTATACTAAAACACATCCCTTTGAAGCTCAAAAAGAGTGTTTCAAAATGCCGCCATTGACGACGTTTAATCGCGCTGTAAAAAATGTACTGGCGCTATATATATTGTTAGCGGCTGCCAGTTTTGCCGTAGCGGATCCTGTACTATGGAAAATCCAATCCAAGCGGAATAGTGTGTTTTTGTTTGGCTCAATTCACATAGCTGACGCGACAATTTATCCTTTAAACCCTGTTATAGAAAATGCGTTTAACAGCGCTGACGTGTTGGTTGTGGAAGTCGATGAAACACAAGCGGACCAGGTTAAAATCAATGAAATTCTTATGACTCGAGGATTTTATCCCGGTACGGAAACCATTGCCGACCACATCAGCAAGGATACCATGCAAAGTATGCAAACATTCCTGGGAAAAACCGGCATACCCTATGTCACGGTTGCCAGAATGCGTCCTGGGCTGATCGCGATCACTTTAACGGTTGCGAGAATCGTGCAACTCGGTTATGCGCCGGAGTTGGGTATCGACCGTTATTTTCTCAATAAAGCCAGAAAAAACGCGAAACCCATTCGGCAGCTGGAAACAGCTGAACGGCAGATGGAACTGTTGTTGAGTTTTTCAGATGACGACCTGATATTACAACATACCGTAATTTCGCTGGATGACGTGGACGTTATGTTCAAGGAGCTAATAAACGCCTGGAAGTCGGGCGATGTCCAGAAAATAGAAAATCTCATGTTGACCGATCAATTAAAAGAGCATCCCGAGTTTAAGGCGCTTTTCGCGCGTTTGTTTGATGAACGGAATGCAGCGATGGCCGGGCAAATCACCGGCATGCTGGACAGGACGGAAAATTATTTTGTGGTCGTTGGCGCCGGTCATTTGGTGGGGGCGCAAGGCATCGTGTCGTTGTTAAAAAAACAGGGAATCAAGGTTGAACAAGTTAAATAACGCAAACTACTCGAATAAGGTGGTTTATCTAAAATACGCTTTGCTTACATATTGGCTTAACATTCTCTCGGTATTGAAATACGAAGCGTTGTAACTGACTGCCTGGCGCATCACTTCGATATAACCTTCCTTATTGTTGTAATACAACGGCATTATGATATTTTCAAGTTTGTGGTAGAGAAAGTTGGCGTCCATGGTGTCGATATCGGCGGGTTTTTCCGTTTCGATTGTGTTGCCAATCGCCCAGCCGGTCACGCCTTCGATACAACCCTCAATCCACCAACCATCGAGTATGCTAATGGATGGTACGCCATTTACGGCGGCTTTCATGCCGCTGGTGCCTGACGCTTCCAACGGCGCGCGAGGTGTATTTAACCACAAGTCAACCCCCGCCACCATGAGCTTTGCCAAATTGATGTTATATTCATTTATATAAACCAATTTGATATTGTCATTTAGCCGGGTTTTGATGCGATGGATTTTCTGTATCAGCTCTTTCCCAATTTGATCATGCGGATGGGCTTTACCGGCGAAGATGAGCTGCAGTTTACCGCAGGAGTCAGCGGTTCGATTTAGTTTATCAATGTCATGAAAAAGCAGATTCGGCCGTTTATACTGGGTCGCGCGGCGGGCGAATCCTATAGTAAGTATGTCGTTGTCAAATTTCTGGTTGGTTATCTTATAAATTGAATCCAACAACAAAGCCTTGGCGTCTTGATGTGCTTTCCACATTTTGTCTTTTTCCACACTGACTATGCAGCGCAAACTGGTATTGTCTTCCCGCCATCCTGGGACAAATTTATCAAACAGCAGTTGCCAAGGTTCGGAAGTCCAGGTTGCCAAATGTACACCATTGGTAATGGAATGAATGTTGAAATCCGCAAACATTTTCTGGGATGTTTCCTGGTGCTTTTTGGCAACACCGTTAATGTAATAACTGTTGTTTAACGCGAGGTAGGTCATATTTAACACGGAATTACAGCAGATCTTGTCTTCCAGTTGCTGGAACGTTGCATATTGCCGCAATACCTGACGGGCCATCTGAATCGGGAATTGATCATGGCCGGCGGGCACGGGGGTATGTGTGGTAAAGACGCACATCTCATGCACCATTTCAAGCACGGATTTATTGACATAATTTCCGTTGTGTTTTTCAGCCAGTTCTCTCAATAACTCAAGGACCAGCAAACTGGAATGGCCTTCGTTCATATGGAACCGTCTGATATCCGAGTAGCCCAGCGCCCGCAATGCTTTTACGCCACCTATTCCCAGTATGAGATCCTGACACAGGCGATAATATGGATCGCCGCCATACAGATAGTGAGTTAATGACTTGTCCAGTTCGGAATTACTTTCGCTGTTAGCATCGAGAAAATAGACGGGAACTTCATCTCCTTTGATCCCTTTCACAATGTAGCGCCATACCCGCAAATCCACTTTGCGGTCTTCGATTGCCACTGAAAGTTTGACGGGGATTTCCTGCAGAAAATCACTCACAGACCAAGTGGCAGGTTCTTCCGTTTGCCAACCTGTGGTGTCGAGCATTTGACGAAAATATCCGAACCGCTGCAGCAAGGTGACGGCTACCATGTTTATACCCATATCAGCCGCGGAACGAATAGTATCACCCGCCAATATACCTAATCCGCCTGAGTAGGTGGGAATGGCAGCTTCCAGTCCGATTTCCATGGAAAAGTAGGCTACGGTTGCTTTCATATCAGTGAAGAAGGCTTGCGATCATTGGCTCAAAACAATCTCGAGTTCAGGTTTTTATACCAATCGAGCCGTACGCGCACGATTGATGAATATGCGTATTACAATACTATTCTGGCACACGCTAGATCTTTGTTTCTCATTTAATAAAGCAGCTTTTGGCCGGGATGATTACGATAGCAGTTTCTTAAATATATCATCCGGGTTGAGTATATTAATTTCTTTTAATCTTTTCATTTCTTTTAATAAATACACGTAACTACTCACCCCGTGTGCAGCATAAGTTAAAGCGGTGCCGGTATCTCCTGCCGGGGGCGTCTGCGGCCAGGGATGGCCGCAGTCGACGGATTCGCCGGGAGCGAATCCGGTCGCACGCAGTGCGCGCCCGCAGGGTGTGGGCCAGGGATGGCCCACAACAACCTACAGGGACGTACTTGTGGCGTCCCCCGGCAGGAGATACCGGCGCCGCCCACGGGCGAGTAGTTACAAATACACTTAATAATGGAGGCGAATGAAAACAATAGTACTGAATCCGTTTTTAAAATGTCCGCTATATAAACTAGGCTTGAAAAACAGCAATGTATCGAATTTGTGGAAACCACACACAGACAGCACAAAACCCATGCCGAAGGATATCTCAAATAATAAAAACCCACAATCCAATGACATAAGTGCCAATGGCATCAATGACCGCTCGGCCCACAAGTTATTGGAGCTGCTTCTTTATAATTTAAGCCAACATATCGGCGGTTCTATTAATTCCTTGATGAAATCCGGCGACAAACTGGATCGTGAAATGCGGATTCAGGTGACCAATCTAAAAGAAGCGCTGTCCCGCATGGAATTATTACTAAAAGACGCGTTAAAAAATAACAATAAAATAGGAGAAGGGGATCTGTCGGACGCCGATCCGGGAGTTGTGGAACGCATCCAGGTTGAAAAAGTGCTGCGAACGCTGGCGACAACAACATCGGCGCAGGACAGCACGCGGTTTTTTAAATATTGCGTCGAAACGCTGGCCCAATTGTATAATTGCCAATATGCCTTTATTGGATTGCTAACAGAAAATAAAAAACAAGTCCGAACCCAGGCGGTATGGGCGATAAACAACTTTGCCGATAATTTTGAATACGATCTGGAAGGCACGCCGTGTGCCGAAATAGTCAATTTGGAAAAAGAACTTATTCCAACCAATGCATCGAAACTCTATGCAGATGACAAACTGCTGGTAACGATGAATATCGATAGCTACTTTGGCGCTCCGATACTCACCAAAGAACAAGGTGTCATTGGAATGGTTTCCGTTATGGATACCAAGCGCATGGAGTTGAATGAGTGGACCGCGCCAGTACTGGGTGTTTTTGCTTCCCGTCTTGCGATAGAGATACAAAGAAAGTCCGCGGAAGATGAATTAAACCGGTTAAATGCGACCCTTGAAAAACGCGTCAACGAACGCACCCGGGATCTCGAAATCAGCAACCAGGAACTTACGGCGTTCAGCTACTCTGTTTCACATGATCTGCGTGCGCCAGTGCGCACAATCAATTCGCTTGTGGACATCCTGTTCGAGGACTTTGGTGATCTATTTCCAAGGGAATCCCATGAGCATCTGGACCGTATCAAACGGGCGGGAAAGAAACTGGATCAGTTGATTGGCGATTTATTGCAGCTATCGCAGGTAACTCGTGCTGAAACATCGCGTGAGCTCATTAACATTAGCGCCCTGGTCGCGGAAGAAATGCAGTTGTTAAAGGAAACCTATCGGGAGAAAGCCATAGAAGGTTTTGTTGCCCCGGATCTTGAGGCCTGGGGGGATGAAGGCCTGATAAGGATATTATTTCAAAATTTGCTGAGCAATGCCTGGAAGTACACAACGTTAACAACCGATCCGGTTGTGCATGTGGGCGCACTGGAAAATGGACATAAGAAAACATTTTATGTGAAGGACAATGGCGTCGGTTTCGACATGCAATACGCCGATAAATTATTTAAACCCTTTCAACGATTACACAGCGACACGGTATTCGAAGGCAACGGAGTCGGGTTGGCAACGATATACCGCATCGTCAAGCGCCACGGAGGTAAAATCTGGCCGGAATCGGCGGCGGGAAAAGGCGCCACATTTTATTTTACGCTTGATGAGTCGAACTAAGTCGATCGATAAACTAATTCAACTGATACGATTCCATAACGTCAAGCGGCGGGTAGTGTGTACATCAAGTCTGCGACCAGCGGTTTTTCAGGTTGGCCAGGTTCTTGTGGTGGGTGATAATAATTACCTCATCACCGGGTTTCAACGCGGTATCTTCCTCGGGAATCAACAGTTCATCATTTCTGTAAATACAAATGACGCGGCTCGCGTCCGGCAGGTTTAATTCGCTAACCCGGCCGATGTCTTCTTCTTTGACGACAAACGAAAACGTGCGCGCTTCGGAACGAATCATGGTCGACAGTTCCAGCGGATCCCGGCCCTCAAACATGTCCGCCAGGTGCCGGCCAATGGTGCGGGCGGGAATTATGGTATCGGTTAATCCCAGTTCGATACAGATATGTTCAAATTCCGGATCTTCAATTCGGGTAACAATGCGCTCAAAGCCCAGTGAGCGTCCCACCAGGCTGGCGATAATATTGGTTTGATCATTCCCGGTAAGGCAGCACAGTACCTCGGTACGCCGCGGATCAACTTCCTTGAGATTGGCCGGTTTACTGCCATCCCCGTGCAATATTCCACAGTCGATACTCTCGGACAGGGCTTCTATACGTTCCTTGTCTTTTTCGATAATGACAACTTCATGACCGCGCTTCAACAAAATCTTTGCCGTCATGAGTGCCAGTGTTGATGTACCGATAATGACTGCGCGCATTATGATTTCATCCTTTTGCCGAACCACGTTGGTGGATACAATACTACCAAGAGCGCCACGATTTCCAGCCGCCCCAATAGCATATCAGCACATAGTACAACTTTCAAAACCGGATCCAGGTCACTATGGGTGATGCCGGTACTCAGTCCTACCGTACCTGTTGCAGAAATTACCTCAAATAGCGAATCCAGCGCAGGATAACCACGTGCGAGAAACACAAACCACGACACCAGAATGGTTCCGATGAATAATAATATGACTAAAAGCGCGCGTTGAATTTCATCCGCATCCAGTATCTTGCCTCCCAAGCGCGATTCGCTGACCGCGTGATTGGGCATCGCGCTACGCTGCAGTAACAATTGAATCAACCGTAACAGAATGAGCAAACGCAGGAGTTTCACGCCGCCAGCCGTAGAGCCAACGCCGCCGCCCACAAACATGGAACCCATCAAAACCGCTTTTGCCGGATCACTTAACAAGGCAATGTCGAGGCTGCTAAATCCCGCGGTAGTCTGGGCGGAAAAGCCGAGCAACAACGCATGGCCTGCCACGTCCGCTAACCGCCAATCCGTTCCAGGATAAATGAAAAAACCCAGTAGCGCAGAACTGATAAAGCCGAAAATAAACAAAGTACGTAACTCAATATCGCCGATAGCCGAACGCCATTTTCCAAAAGCAAGCAAATAATACAAGGTTAGTGGGATGGCGCCCAGTATCGCAAGGCCAATCACGGCATAGGGCATAGCCGGATTTTCAAAACCCGCCAGGCTGCTTGTGTAAGTGGAAAACCCGCCGGTTGAAATCGCTGACAGCGCATGGGTCAGCGCCACAAAGCCATCAGTGCTCAACGCAAATAGCAATAGGAATCCCAGCAGTGTCAACGCCAGATATACTCCCAGCATTCGCCGCGCGTAAGTGCGGGCAGTAGTCACCAGGTTTTCACTGGTGGTGGTTTCTGTTAAGCGGCGGGCCGCTAGATGGTGTTTCATGAGCAAGGCAATGGACAGTACTACAATGCCGAGTCCGCCATACCACTGCATCCAGGACCGGGCGAACAGAAAAGAGCGGGGCTTGTCCTCAATATTGACGAAAGTAGTCAAACCCGTGGTCGTGACCGCGGATATCGCTTCAAATAACGTATCCAACGCCGGCAGGCCCGCGGCACTCATGGGATACCACATGAGCAAGGGCGACAATATGAATGCTAACGCCACAACGGCCAGCGCTTCGTTGATTTGAATATGTTCCTGGGCCTGTAGCCGTATTGCCGGCAAAGCCAGCGCCAGGATAACCAGAATAATAATGAAATAGCGGAGTGCAATATTAAACTCGCCATAAAACGCCGCCACCAACAGGGGAGCCACAGTGAGGATCGCCTGCAAAATAAGTAACTGCCCCACATATTTGGCGACCGTCGGTAAACGAACCGCATAAGAGAGGGATGATTGGCTGCTTGTCATTTTTGTAAAGCCAAAGCCGGCAGAATGTTAAGCATTCCATTGAATGGGACGTTATCGCTAATGTAGTTTAACAGTAGCGATTCCGCCGGTTAGTGAGATCAATCAATATTTTTGCATTTAGCTTGGCCAGGCTGGAGAACGAATAGGGTAGTAAATCTTAGTTACAGTACTCCTGGGTAATGCTTAAACCTAGATTCCGCAGTTAACCACTTTATAAAATAACTACCCATAGGATGTCATTCTATTTTCATGCACGAAAGAGGTTCACCTGTTGGGTGAGCAACGCTACGCAGTGGATTGCACGCTTGTCTTCACGATCGTCAAAGCGCATGGCGGCGTTGCAACTCCTTGGAATGGAACGACCATTCCGCGT
>DATCIR010000082.1:0-3588 GCA_036507695.1 Gammaproteobacteria bacterium | reverse complement strand
ACCCGGAGCTGGAACCGCCCGAAATATAGTTTTTGTGGAACGCGTTTTTGCAGGGTCCCCAGGGTTGCGGGGAACGCGTGCCTACCAGGCCGGTGGCGAACTGATCCATATTGGTTTTACCGATCGGGATCGCCCCGGCCTTAATCAACTGTTGCACCACGAAGGCGGATTGTCCGGCGGTATACGTAAACGCCGGGCAGGCGGCGGTGGTAGTTATACCTTGCAGGTCGATATTGTCTTTGATGGCGAAGGGAATTCCATATAATGGCAGTGACGCGGGCGATTGATCCGCCAGTCTATCCAGATAGGGCTGGATTTGTTCGCGGCTCAGTTGTGTGATCCAGATGTTATGCTCAGTGTGTTGTCCGCATTGATTTAACACGTGCTCAATCACCTGCGCCGGTGTCAGTTGCCGTTGTTGATATGCGCATAATAAACCCTTAATGGTCATATCCATTAATGTACGCCTCTTGTTAATTGAGTTCTCGCCTGTGTTATTCCTGCAAAATCAACAACGCCTGTCCGGCGCTGATCTGGCTGCCTTCACTGCGGTTGATCGCGTAGACGGTGCCGGCATGGGGCGCGGTGATTTCGATTTCCATTTTCATGGATTCAAGTACCGCCAGCGTTTGGCCTTCGCTGACCGCGTCGCCCTGTTTTACTAATAATTGCCACACGCTGCCCGCCACCGGGCTGTCGATAGCAACACAGTTGCCAGGCAAAGCTTCCTCTTCCCCGGTTTCACTCGTGAGGTGTTGCTCCGACTCAAAATTGATTTGACCCGATGCAATCCAGCGTTGCAGTTCTTGATCAAAGGCCTGTTGCCGGTGTGCCGTGAAGGTCGCGATACTTTCCCGGTGTTGTTCGAGGAAGGCGCGATACTCGTGCAGGCTGAATGTCGCCGGTTCAATCTTGACAGCGTAACGGCCCTTGGGAAAATCCTCGCGCATCGCCAGCAATTCATCCGCGCTGGCTTCGTAAAAACGGATTTGATCGAAGAAACGCAATAACCACGGTTGGGTAAATTGCGGTGTTTGGTGATAACGATTCCACATTTGCAGGGTGCGCCCCACAAATTGATAGCCACCCGGACCTTCCATGCCGTAGACGCATAAGTACGAACCGCCAATGCCGACCGAGTTTTCCGCGGTCCAGGTGCGCGCCGGATTGTACTTGGTGGTCACCAGCCGGTGACGCGGATCAATAGGCGTGGCGACCGGCGCGCCCAGATAGACATCACCCAGGCCCATTACCAAATAACTGGCGTTAAACACGATGTCTTTAACCTGACCGATACTATCAAGTCCATTGATGCGGCGAATAAATTCGATGTTACTGGGACACCACGGTGCGTCCTTGCGCACCGATTGCATGTATTTATTAATCGCCTGTTGGCAGGCGTTGTCATCCCAACTTAAGGGCAGATGCACGGTACGCGCAGGGACTTCCAGATGTTCAATATGTTGCAGCGCCAGTTCGGCTTCTTCTAATAATGACAGCAACCGGTTCAGCGGCAGGGCTTGGCTGTCATAGTGAATCTGCAAAGAACGAATACCCGGGGTTAACTCCAGCATACCGTTGCAACGATGATCCTGAAGCCATAACATTAAAGCGTGCACGCGGAACCGCAATTCAATATCCAGCACCTGGGGACCGTATTCCACCAGTAAATACTTATCACCGGATGGACGGTAAACTACTTGCACGTCATTTTTTCCGCTGCGGTCGTGCGTTGTGCCTATGGTTTTAATAATCGGCGTAGTGGGAAGCGCAGCAGTGACAGTATGAGTGACCGGTTCGAGCCGGTTAATGGCGGCGGTTTGCGCGCGCTCCAGTTCAACCGCGTCTTGCATACTGACCGGGATAAAGCGAATCTTGTCGCCCGCGGTTAACTGGCCCAGTTTCCAAAGGTCGGCGCTAATGACGGTGGCGGGACAAACAAAACCACCCAGCGACGGGCCGTCCGGTCCGAGAATCACCGGCATATCGCCGGTATAATCCACCGCGCCAATGGCATAGGCATTGTCATGTATGTTGGAGGGATGCATGCCGGCTTCGCCGCCGTCGGTGCGGGCCCATTGCGGTTTGGGTCCGACCAGGCGGATGCCGGTGCGGCTGGAGTTATAGTGAACTTCCCAATCGGTATTGAAGAACGTAGTGATGTCTTTACCAGTAAAAAAATCCGGGGCGCCATGGGGGCCGTAGATGACGCGCAGCTCCCATTGGTTCGTAATCCCGGGCCATAAGGATTTTGGCAGTTGCCGGGGCGTGTGCGATGGAGCATTGCGGGGAATATGCAACACATCACCCGCGCGCAACGCGCGTCCCGCATGGCCGCCAAACTGGCCCAGGGTAAATGTGGACCTGGAATCAAGGTAGCCAGGGCATTGAATGCCATCTTTTATTAACAAATAAGACCGGGCGCCGGCGCCGCTGGCTTTGCCGATTTTCAAGGTTTGTCCCGCGGCAACTCGGATGACTTGCCAATAGCCGACCGGTTCACCGTCCAGCGTGGCCGGCATGGCGGCGCCGCTTAATACGATTTGTGCAGGGCAATTGAATTTCAGCGCCGGGCCATTCAAAGTGATTTCCAGGCCCGCCGCGGTTTCCACGTTGTTTAACAAACGGTTTCCCAACCGGAAGGAATAACTGTCGAAGGGGCCGGAGGGCGGAACACCCACATCCCAATAACCCACGCGGCCGGGATAATCCTGAATCATGCTCAGGGTGCCGCTGCTGATGACATCGATGGTGTTGGGTGTATAGGAGAATTCATTGAGGTAACGCGTGTAGATATGACCCTGAGTAAATATGCGGGTCTTGAGAATATCGCGCACATACGGAATATTGGTTTCCACCCCGTAAATACGCATCTCACCCAGGGTTGCATCGAGTAACGCAATTGCTGCCGCCCGGTCATCGGCCGTGGCAATGACCTTGGCCAGCAGGGGATCAAACAAGGGCGAGACTTCCATGCCGGTACTGATCCAGTAATCAATGCGCACCTGCGATTTTTCGGGAATACGCACTTCGCTCAGCAGTCCGGCGCTGGGTTGAAAGTCCTTATTGGGGTCTTCGGCGTAAACGCGGGCCTGAATCGCGTGGCCTATGGGTGTGAGTTGCGCGGCCAAGGTTTTCATATCCCCGAGTTCACCGGCCGCCAGCCGGATCATCCATTCCACCAGGTCAACACCATACACCTGCTCAGTGACGCCGTGTTCCACTTGCAGGCGGGTATTGACCTCCAGAAAATAAAACCGGTTGGACTGCTGGTCGAACACAAACTCCACGGTGCCGGCATTACGATAGTTGACGGCGCTGACCAGGCGCGTCGCGGTTTCATGCAGCTGTTGACGGATGTTGCTGGGCAGATTCGGCGCCGGTGTTTCTTCGATAACTTTCTGGTTGCGCCGCTGGGTGGAGCAATCGCGTTCACCGAATGCCACGGCATTACCATTGCCGTCACCAAACACCTGCACTTCGATATGGCGCGCGTGTTCAATAAACTTTTCCAGAAATACCCCGCTATTGGAAAAATTCGCCCGGCTTAAGCGGCGCACGCTGTCATAGGCGTTTGTTAATTGTTGT
>DATCIR010000081.1:0-5977 GCA_036507695.1 Gammaproteobacteria bacterium | reverse complement strand
ACGCCGCCATGCGCTTTGAAAATCGTGCAATCCACTGCGTAGCGTTGTTCACCCAACAGGTGAACCTCGTTCGTGCATGAAAATAGAATGACATCCTATGGGTAGCTATTTTATAAAGTGGTTAACTGCGGAATCTAGGTTGAATGTAGTGGAAGCAAAAAACCGGGTTGATACCCGGTTTTTTACTTGCAACGCGGTTGTGAAATTCAGCGCTCAGGAGATTGATTGCTTTAACGCGGCGATGCGTTCATCCAACGGGGGGTGCGACATGAACAACCGCTTGATGCCGGATCCCAAACCTCCATTAATTCCGAACGCCGCCAGTTGATCCGGCAAATGCGGTTGATTCACCGAGCCTTTCAGACGTTCCAGGGCGGCAATCATTTTTTGCCGGCTGGCGAGATGCGCGCCACCCGCATCGGCGCGGTACTCACGCTGGCGGCTGAACCACATCACGATGATACTGGCAAGAATGCCCAATACAATCTCGGCGATAATCGCCGTAATCCAGAACGCGGGGCCATGGCCACGCTCCACCTTAAACACCACGCGGTCAACCACATGCCCGATCACGCGGGACAAAAAGATAACGAAAGTATTCACCACACCCTGGATCAAGGCCAGGGTCACCATGTCACCGTTGGCGACATGACTCACTTCATGCGCCAGCACCGCTTCCGCCTCATCCTGCGACATGGCATTCAACAATCCCGTACTCACGGCAACCAAGGCGTTGTTGCGTGACATACCGGTGGCGAACGCATTCACATCCGGCGCCTCATAAATCGCCACTTCCGGCATACCGATCCCCGCCTTTTGCGCCTGACGTTGCACGGTAGCGACCAGCCATTGCTCGGTGGAGTTGCGCGGTGACTCGATAACCCGTGCGCCGGTGAACCGCTTGGCCGTCCACTTCGACATGGCCAGCGACAAAAACGATCCGCCAAAGCCAAACACCGCGGCGAAAACCAGCAGGCTGTTGATATTCAGGTCGACCCCTTGCTGATCCAGGATGCTTTCAAACCCTAACAGTCTTAGGGTAATCCCCAATACCACGATAATCGCAAGGTTGGTTGCTAAAAATAACACAATACGTTTCATTCACTACTCCATGAATTTTCTTTGTTGTTGAATAACCATCGACAATTAACAACTATTAATCGTAATTCCTATCCATTGTGAAACACTGCTTGCATTAATAAGCATCACCAGGTTCACAAAACCGACTGAACAGTAGATAGGATCTGTTGGAAATAGTTCAAGACCAAGGAATCAGCGGGCTAGATGACTTAACTTTTTGATTGTCCTTCGGTTGCGGTACTGGCTTCAATTACAGGCTCCATATGCTCCACCTTCTGCAGGCCACGGGGTAATTTATTACCCCGCCGGCCGCGCTCGCCAAAATAGTGCTGCAAATCTTCACCTTTTATAGTCACGTGGCGCTTACCGGCATAAACCGTAATACCACCGCCAGCGGGTATACAGAGCATGGCGGCCATGAATTCTTCGCGATTCGCCACGCGTGACGATGGAATACCAATAATCTTGATCCCCTTGCCTTTACCCAGCACCGGTAACTCCGCGGCCGCTATGACCAACATCCGCCCCTGATTGGTAATCGACACCACGAGATCCGTTGCGAGATTGGCAACCCGCTGCGGCATCATCACCCGGGCGCCTTTGGGCAGCTTCAATACGGCTTTACCGGCTTTGTTCTTGGTGAACATGTCTTCCAGTTTGACAATAAATCCATAACCGGCATCACTGGCAACCAGGTATTGATCGCTGTTCTCCCCCATCATAACGCCACAGAAGCTGGCGCCTTGCGGCGGATTGAAGCGGCCCGCAACCGGTTCACCCTGCCCTCGCGCCGATGGCAAGGCATGCGCCTGCGCTGAATACGCCCGCCCGGTGGAATCCATAAAGGTGGCAAACTGCACGCTCTTGCCGCGCGCG
Source organism: Gammaproteobacteria bacterium (assembly GCA_036507695.1). Lineage (GTDB taxonomy): Bacteria > Pseudomonadota > Gammaproteobacteria > SZUA-152 > SZUA-152 > JAKEGK01. The sequence continues at coordinate 4,021 of DATCIR010000081.1, read as the reverse complement.
GACGACATATACTTATCACCCGCCTTGTAACTTAACGTCGCAGGGTCCACATCGTGGCCTTTCGCCGCGCGCACCCAGCCTTTTTCCGACAACACCACGGTAACCGGTTCGGAACTGATCAGGCTGGTGGCGTCGATCGCTTTCGCCGCGCCGCGCGCCACGATTTGCGAGCGGCGGTCATCACCGAACTTTTCCGCATCGGCTATGATTTCTTTCCTGATCAGGGTTTTCAGGCGCGAACGCGAATCCAGGGTTTGCTGCAGCATATCGCGCTCTTCCGCCAGTTCCTTTTGTTCGCCGCGGATTTTCATTTCTTCGAGCTTGGCCAAATGACGCAATTTTAATTCGAGAATTGCTTCCGCTTGCGCATCGGTCAACTTGAAGCGTTTCATTAGCACCGGTTTGGGGTTTTCCTCAGTGCGGATTATCCTGATGACTTCATCAATATTGAGATAAGCGATCAACAAACCGTCCAGGATGTGCAAGCGCGCCAGCACTTTATCCAGGCGGTATTGCAGACGGCGGCGCACCGTTTCGGTACGAAATTCCAGCCACTCCTTCAGGATAGCGCGCAGGTCTTTTACCTGCGGCCGGCCATTGAGGGCAATCATATTCAGGTTAACGCGGTAAGTGCGTTCCAGATCGGTGGTGGCGAACAAGTGCGACATCAACTCGTCTTTATCAACCCGGTTGGAACGGGGAACGATAACCAGGCGCGTGGGATTTTCATGGTCCGATTCATCGCGCAGGTCTTCCACCATGGGCAGCTTTTTCGCCTGCATTTGCTGCGCAATCTGTTCCAGCAAGCGGGCGCCGGACACCTGGTAAGGCAACTCAGTCACCACGATTTCCGCGCCTTCCGCTTCCCACTTGGCGCGCATGCGGATACTGCCATTACCCGTTTCATACATACTGAGTATTTCTTCGCGGCTGCTGATAATTTCCGCGCCGGACGGATAATCGGGCCCCTTAATATGTTCGCATAGCTCTTTGACCGTCGCTTTCGGATCTTCCAGCAACCGGATACAGGCGGCCGCCACTTCATTGAGATTATGCGGCGGAATATCCGTCGCCATACCCACCGCGATACCGGTGGTGCCGTTAAGCAACACATGCGGCAAGCGCGCCGGCAATATCGCGGGCTCTTCCAAGGTGCCGTCAAAGTTAGGCACCCAGTCCACGGTGCCCTGCCCCACTTCGGACAATAACACCTGCGCGAACGCCGACAGGCGGGATTCGGTATAACGCATCGCCGCGAAGGATTTGGGATCGTCCATGGAGCCGAAGTTGCCCTGGCCGTCGATGAGCGGATAACGGTAACTAAACGGTTGCGCCATCAACACCATGGCTTCATAACAGGCGGAATCGCCGTGCGGGTGAAACTTGCCAAGCACGTCACCCACGGTGCGCGCGGATTTTTTGTGTTTCGCCGTTGATAAAAGCCCCAGTTCCGACATGGCGTATATGATGCGCCGCTGCACCGGTTTTAATCCGTCACCGATATACGGCAAGGCGCGGTCGAGAATGACATACATGGAATAATCCAGGTAGGCTTTCTCGGTAAAAACCTTTAACGGTAACTTTTCGATGCCTTCGTAATTGATCTCGACGGTTTCTGTCATATCGTATTCAGCCTGTTATTTTACCTGCGCCATGTCGCCTTTTTTCTCCAACCACTCTTTGCGGTCAGCCGCGCGCTTCTTGCTGAGCAGCATATCCACCACCTGATTGGTGTTGTCTTTCGCATCAATGGTGAGTTGCACCAAGCGCCGGGTATCCGGCGAGAGCGTGGTTTCCCGCAACTGCAAGGGATTCATTTCACCCAGACCCTTGAAGCGTTGCACATTGACCTTGCCACGCATTTTTTCCGCCGCGATGCGGTCCAGCACGCCTTGTTTTTCCGCCTCATCCAGCGCGTAAAACACTTCCTTGCCGACATCGATGCGGTACAAAGGCGGCATGGCAATAAAGATATGGCCCGCCGTGACCAGGGGCTTGAAGTGACGCAAAAACAAGGCGCATAACAGCGTGGCGATATGCGCGCCGTCGGAATCCGCATCCGCCAGTACACAGACCTTGCCGTAGCGCAACCCTTCCAGATTACTGGAACCCGGATCCACGCCAATCGCCACGGAAATATCGTGCACTTCCTGGGATGCCAGCACTTGCGAGGGATCCACTTCCCAGGTATTCAGGATCTTGCCCCGCAAGGGCATAATGGCCTGGAATTCCTTGTCGCGCGCCTGCTTGGCCGAACCCCCGGCGGAATCACCTTCCACCAGAAACAATTCGGTTTTGGATAAATCCTGCGAGGTGCAATCCGCCAGCTTGCCGGGTAAAGCCGGACCCTGGGTGATTTTTTTGCGGGCCACGGTTTTACTGGCTTTTTGCCGGCGCTGCGCACTGGAGATAGCGAGGTCCGCGATTTGTTCTCCCCATTCGATATGCTGGTTTAACCAAAGGGAGAAGGCGTCCTTGGTGACACCGGAAACAAATGTCGCACATTCACGCGAACTCAAGCGCTCCTTGGTTTGCCCGGAAAACTGCGGATCGGCTAACTTCACCGATAACACAAAACTCACCTTTTCCCACACGTCTTCCGGCGCCAGCTTGACGCCACGCGGCAATAAATTTCGCAGCTCGCAAAACTCACGGATCGCTTCGGTCAATCCCGTGCGCAAGCCGTTGACATGGGTACCGCCTTGCGTTGTGGGTATCAGATTGACATAACCTTCGGTTACCGCCTCACCGCCTTCCGGCATCCAGACCACCGCCCAATCGACGGCTTCCGCGTGGCCTTGCATGCTGCCGCTAAAAGGTTCCGCAGGAATCAATTCCCAGCCCTTGAGTTCATCCAGCAGGTAGGCGGACAAGCCCGCTTCGTAACGCCACTCGACGGATTCCTTGGTTTTTTCATCCGTGAACGTGACGGTCAACCCGGGGCACAACACCGCCTTGGCGCGCAACACGTGTTTTAATTTGGGAACGGAGAATTTAACGGAATCAAAATATTTGGGATTGGGCCAGAACCGAATCGTGGTGCCGGTACTGCGTTTGCCGACAGCGCCGACTTCTTCCAGCTCCGATTTTACATCGCCATTGGCGAAGGAAATGTTGTATTCCTTGCCACCGCGTTTGACCCAGACTTCGACTTGCTTGGATAGCGCGTTCACTACCGATACGCCGACGCCGTGCAAGCCACCGGAGAATTGATAATTCTTGTTGGAAAATTTGCCCCCGGCATGCAGGCGGGTAAGTATCAATTCAACGCCGGTAATGCCTTCATCCGGGTGAATATCCACGGGCATGCCGCGTCCGTCATCCGCGACCGTCACCGAATCATCTTTATGCAGGATCAAGTCAATCCGCGACGCAAAACCGGCAATGGCTTCATCGACACTGTTATCAATAACTTCCTGGGCGAGATGGTTGGGGCGGTCCGTCTGGGTATACATGCCCGGACGTTTTTTGACGGGCTCAAGGCCGCTTAAAACTTCGATGGATGCCGCATCATAATTGTTACTCATGATCAATGCTCATGCGTGTCCCAATGTAATTCAATTTTTAGTATGCAACGCCGTGTGGTAAAGCAAGCGCTATTCTAGCAGAATAAAAACCATTGAAAATCTCTAATCGTCCCGGTTAAAAAAAGAATGCCTGGCCGGGGCGCCCCTGCCGCCGCCGCGCCACAAACGAAAACACACAAACCGCGATTCGGCCGCCAGCCGCCGCACGCGATTTGTGTGTCGGGAATAAAATTAAAAATAGCGGAAAATATCCCGCAAGGCCGTTAACCCGCATTTCTCACCATGATCGCGGGAGCAGGCCGCTCTCGCCCATCCCTGGGCTTCGCGGCATTAGTACATCCTGTACGTCACGCAGGATTCGTGTTCGTAGGCGCCGCTCTGGAGCGACAAAATCGCCGGGAGCGATTTTGAACAGCTGCAAGCTGGCCCGCAGGGCGAAGCGCAGGGATGCGCTGAGTAAAGTCATAGCCGTAGCTATGGCTTGGGCGCTCACG
>DATCIR010000080.1:0-4067 GCA_036507695.1 Gammaproteobacteria bacterium | reverse complement strand
CTTCTGGCGGCACGCAACCTATAGCGCCACCCTCATCCAAGGGCTGTGTCAAATACTGCCACGCAAACAAAATTTGCAGACCGGAACCGCCGTGTTATGCGGATTGTTGCATAACATAGGCTATCTGGTTTTTGGTTATTTGTTCCCGAAAGAATTTGCGGCGCTCAATATCGCGTTTTCCGAATCGCCGGATAACGCCATTGTCGAACTGGAGCGGCGCAGGTTCGGAATTACTCATACTGAACTTGGCCACTGGTTAATGGATGCATGGTCAATGCCGGCGGAGCTAATTACCGTTACCGCCGAACATCACAACAGCAGCTACGCGGGTCCGTACAAGGAATACGTGCGGCTGGTGTATCTGACGGATACCCTGCTGAAACAACATAACATCGGTGATGCAGCGGACGACGAGATCAGCGATGAATTTCTGCAATCCATGGGCCTGACCAGGCAGCAGCTCAATGCCACTATTGAAAAAACGATTCAGGGAAGTACTGAACTGGACAACATGGCGCGTCAGTTAGCCGCATAAGCCGTTCTCTTTTCATGTAAGAACTCACCTTTTCCGAGTGGCACGACAAGTGCACGTATTAAGTTATTTTTACGCAAGGGCTGTCAGACAAAATAGGCGGCATTTGTAAAGATGACAATGTATAGTTGATTATTGCGTTACTGATGACAACAGAAATCCATGTCATTAAGCGGAAAACAAAGCACTACGGGCTTTTCAATCGGGAGATTAGCGGGTGACCGATACAGAGTTATTGGAAGAACAGCAGGAGTTACGCCGGCAATTACAAATGTTCATGGACCAGGCGCGGGAAAACGAGCTGAAAATGCGCCGCTTTCACGAACAGGAATTGAATCTGATCAGCGCCAGGACCCTTCCCGATTTGATTCAAAGCATCCTCTATAACTATCGCCGCTCGTTTTCCCTGGATGCGGTTACCCTGGTTATCTACGATCCGGAATATGAAATCCGGCGAATCCTGGAGGAAGAAGGCGTGCGCATGCGCGACCATGCCGGCCTGTTGTTTGTCACGCAACGGGAAAAACTCGACCAGCTGTTTGGTGAAACACCGGGGCCAATCCTGAGTTCTTACCAAAAAGATCAACACCAGTTTTTGTTTAGTCCACTGAGTCAGGGTTATATACCCTTGCGCAGCGTCGCGATGTTGCCATTAATCCGCTACGGGGAATTGATCGGCAGTTTTAATCTGGGCAGCTTTACCGCGGAACGATTTGCTGAAGCATCGGGAACCGAGTTCCTGCAGCGCCTGGCGACCATCGTTGCCATCTGCATCGAAAACGCCGCTAATAACGAACGTTTAAAGCGCGTGGGACTGACCGACCCCTTAACCCGGATTAACAATCGGCGCTTTTTTGACCAGAGATTGAGCGAGGAAATCGGCCGCAGCATGCGCGCCAACGAACCCATCAGTTGTCTGTTTATCGATATCGACCACTTCAAATCCATCAATGACGATCATGGACACTTGCACGGCGATTTTATGCTGCGTGAAATCGCCCGCCTCATCCGGGAACAACTGCGCAACTGCGATGTGCTGGCCCGTTATGGCGGTGAAGAGTTTTCGGTATTGCTCGCCAATACCCCGCAACCAATCGCCCGCGAAGTCGCCGAACGGATTCGAAGCCGCATCGACCAGCAAACGTTTCGCTTGCCGGAGAACGACACCAGCATCCATGCTTCGGTCTCCATCGGCATCGCCACATTGGCGGGTTTACAGGGCCTGGACGATGTTTCGAAACTGGGTCGCGCGCTGGTGGAAAATGCGGACCAGGCGCTCTACGATGCAAAAAGCAATGGGCGCAATCGTGTAAGCTGCTTTAATTCCGGTTCGCCGCAAGACGATGCGCAAACCCGTCCAGACAGGCACATGACCCGGGAGACTGCCGCCCCTGCATTCGAGATAACGCCATAGCGGAACTCCGGCAACGCATACCCGGCTTGATTTTTGAGACTTGCGCACCTATATAAAAAACCGGCGGTAGAAAACCGGTGTTGACGACCTGTGTTAACGACCTGTGTTAAAAACCAGTGTTAAAAACCCAATAATGGCACGGCCGATTGATCGCCATGGTTGGTAAAAACTTGCTTATACCCCGCTGCGATGTAGAAATAATTAAGCGCTTCAACATGTTGGTATGTACCCACTTCCCTGTAGTGTGTTTAATGGAGACAGTTTTTTGTGGCCCATTCACAATAACTTATTGGAAAATAAGGTTAAAAACTCTGGAATTGGCCTTCCAATCAAGAACTGATTAAACTGAAATGTATTTAATATTAAATAAGGATTAAAATTTCTAACTTATCCTAACTCTGATAATATCCCCTATATTCCTACTCTACTGGAGGCAACCCGCGTGAGTGAAAATATTGTTCACCTCTCTGACGACACATTTGAAGACGAGGTGATTAAGACCGAAGGTCCTGTTCTAGTCGATTACTGGGCGGACTGGTGTGGACCGTGCAAAATGATCGCGCCGATACTCGACGAAATTGCAAACGAATACAAAGACCGGATCAAAATAGCCAAATTGAACATCGACGAAAATCCGGCGACACCGCCAAAGTATGGTATTCGAGGCATTCCAACGTTAATGTTGTTCAAAGGCGGGAACGTGGAAGCCACCAAAGTGGGTGCCGTTTCCAAGTCACAATTGACCGCGTTTATTGACAGTAATATATAAACGATTAGAATTATTGTTAAAGGGAAGGCGAGTAAAGTCCGATATAAGGGCTTTACTCGGTGACTCTTAAGTGGTAGCGTACCGTAAACAAGAACTATGAGTTCAATAAACCTGGTTCAATAAACCAGGTTCGTTCAATAAACCAGGTTCAATAAACCAGAGTTGCGGGTACATCGCTCCAGTTACGCAGCTACAGGAAGGAATAACAGCTGCGCTAGCAGTTGCAATATCACAGCTGCATTATCTGTTGCAATATCGGTTGCATTATCAGTTGCATTATCAGTTGCATTATCAGTTGCATTAGTAAAGGAGAGAAACTGGTAACGAAAAACCAGTTGCTGGTTGGGATAAGCTGGTATTAGTGAGCGTTATATTTTGTTAGAGTTATAGTTTGTTAGCAGTAATTCGTTAGAGCTATTTAGTGCTGTTGCTAGAAAGAGTACGAATTCTGTAGTCGCCATTAACTGTAGTCGCCATTAACCTGGCAAACCTCCAAGTTAAATCAAAATTTTATTAGTCAGTCCAGCTGGGCGGTGCATTTCTTGTTTTAACTCAAAACCCAAAAAGAATGAATCGTTTGAACTTACAGTGTTCAGTGGCGCGTCGAAAAATCAGTAAAGCAGAAAATTGAAACTAATCACAAAATGAATGACTGCTGCATACATGCGAGAGTGCCTGTACATAAATCCTGTTTACAAATATCAACCGTACTAACACAACAGCGTTAGCACTACAGCATTAACACAACAGCATTAACACAACAGCTTTATCAACGATATTTACAACGACTATCAACCAATATCAACCAACGACAAGACCCGATTGGCACTTGGTCAGGGTGTGGATCAACGGATTAAGCCGCGACGACCGCACGTATTGCGCGAAAAACCAATTCTCAAACAAACCTAGGAACTCAAAAAGATTACCTTCCTGAAGATTAATTCTTATTGTTCAACCTTCAACCTACCTAAAAGAAACGCGATGACTATGAATCTTAGTGAATTGAAACAAAAATCCGCCGGTGAACTTAACGACATGGCCCTTGAGCTTGGCATTGAAGGCATGTCCCGCTCACGCAAGCAGGATATTGTTTTCGCCATCCTGAAACAACAGGCCAAAAACGGCGAGGACATCTACGGCGGCGGCGTGCTGGAAATCCTCCAGGACGGATTTGGATTCCTGCGATCGGCGGACAGCTCTTATCTTGCCGGCCCGGATGACATCTATGTATCCCCCAGCCAGATCCGGCGCTTTAGCTTGCGCACCGGTGACACCGTCGGTGGAAAAATCCGGCCACCCAAAGAAGGTGAACGTTATTTCGCATTGCTGAAAGTCCAGGAAATTAATTTTGA
>DATCIR010000079.1:0-3374 GCA_036507695.1 Gammaproteobacteria bacterium | reverse complement strand
TGTTAACTCCAGAAACCTGGTATCGATTCGCCTGTTGCGCGCCATCGGCATACCTTACGCGATTGACTACCTGCAAAAATTCGGTTTTCGCCGCAGCAGTCTACCGCGCGACCTGTCCCTATCGCTCGGCAGCGCCGCCATAACTCCTTTGGAATTAGCCACCGGTTATGCCGCGTTTGCCAACGGAGGATTTAAAGTCGAGCCTTATTTTATCGATCGTGTGGAGACGGCGGATAATATTGTCGTCATGCGCGCCAATCCATTGGAGGTTTGTGAGCGCTGTGAATCCGAAGCAGGAGAAAACCAAGCAACCGAACAGGAAACGTCGCTGACTCAAGCCAATCTCTCCGGGGGAAATTTAGAGGGAGAAAACATCGTTCCGGAAAGTACCGCGCTATTGATTCCGGTGAACGAATCCCAAAATTACCAGGAATCCCAAAACCGCCAAGTACGGGATGTGAATGGGGAGATGCAAACGAACAGTCCTGTCCAACGGCGCGCCGCAAAGCGGATTGTGCCGCCGCAAAATGTTTATATCATGAATAGTATGTTGCGTGATGTAATCAAACTCGGTACCGCAAAGGGCGCTCTGGTATTAAATCGTGGAGACATTGCCGGAAAGACCGGTACTACCAATGATCAGCGGGACGCGTGGTTTTCCGGTTTTAATCCGGACGTCGTGGCGACTGCTTGGGTGGGGTTCGATGACCCGCAGACTCTCGGGAACAATGAATTTGGCGGACGCGCCGCGCTGCCGATGTGGATTGACTACATGGATGAAGCGCTCAAAGGGTTGCCCGAGGCGGCATTTGAAACACCGCCGGGCTTGGTGACTGTGCGGATTGATCCGGAGACCGGCTTACTGGTCGGTGCTGGATTCCCGGGCGCCCAGTTTGAAATATTCCACGCGGACAACGTTCCCAAGCGGCTCGATGACGAACCGGTGGTGGTGGATCTGGACTCCGGTGAGACGGAGTCGGTGAAATCCACGGAAACGATTCCCGAGCAGTTATTCTAGGCGCTTTCCCGGTTGTGAAACGGGCGCCACAAACGGGCGCCACAAACGGGCGCCACAACAGTCGATTATCGCCTTAACGATAATCCGCCAATCATGCCTTCACCCGGAGCGGGTTCATCGTGTTGCAAGCTCAGCGACGTTTCGCTGCCACCGACCTTGCCTTCACTCAAGCTGATTTTCAACCGCAGGTTGTTTTGCGAATCGGCATTGCGCAGTGCTTCATCCAGGGGAATCTTGCCGTCTTTATAGAGCTCGTAAATCGCCTGGTCGAAGGTTTGCATGCCGAGGTTGGTGGATTTGTCCATGATCTCCTTGATTTTGTGAATCTCGCCTTTCAAGATTAACTCACACACCAAGGGTGTTCCCAATAATACCTCCACCGCCACACAACGTTTGCCATCGACCGTGGGTATCAGGCGCTGGGAAATAAACGCGCGCAGGTTTAACGACAAATCCATTAACAACTGATTGCGGCGTTCATCCGGGAAGAAGTTGATGATGCGGTCCAATGCCTGGTTGGCGTTGTTCGCGTGCAGCGTCGATATCGCCAGGTGACCGGTTTCCGCGAATGCAATAGCGTGTTCCATGGTTTCCCGGTCCCGGACCTCACCGATCAGAATCACATCCGGCGCCTGGCGCAGCGTGTTTTTCAATGCGTCCTCATAAGAATCGGTGTCAACACCCACCTCGCGCTGATTGACGATGCATTTTTTATGGTGGTGCACGAATTCGATTGGGTCTTCAATGGTGATAATATGTCCGGTACTGTTGGCGTTGCGGTAGTCGATTAACGCGGCCAGCGACGTGGATTTGCCGGAACCGGTTCCGCCGACAAACAGGATCAAGCCCCGTTTCTGCATAATCACTTTTTTCAAAATCGGCGGCAGACCCAATTCTTCCGCCTTGGGAATTTGCACCTTGATGTTTCGAATCACCATGGCAACCTGGTTGCGCTGCTTGAAAACATTCACCCGAAACCGGCCGATGCCGGGTGCGGAGTGGGCCAGATTCATTTCCGGTTTTTCTTCAAATTCCTCAATCTGTTCCTCGTTCATCAGCTCGTACGCTAAATCCTTTACCCGTCCCGCCGGCACGGTACCTTTTTCGATGGGTTTGAGGATACCCTGGATTTTGGCGCTCACCGCCGCGCCCGTCGTAAAATACAAATCTGACGCGTCGTATTTCACCATTAACTTCAGGTAATCATTCATATCCATGGGAACCACTCCGGTAACTTATTGATATTTTGGAAATTAAGAACGTGCTTGCTCATAAATACATCGGTCGCGGGCACTGATTCTTTAGTGATCTGTTTAGTGAAAGTGGGGATAATTATTGGCGTAAGTGGTAAATTCCACAGTATTTTATGGACTTGCAGCGCGCATTTCCGTGCGCAAGTACCGGATTTAAAGCAAATTTGTATGGCTATGGCTGATCAAACATCCGATTTTCTGGCTTCCTATCCGGCGTCCGTGCAGCAGCGCGTCCAAGGCGCGTGGGAGGCGCTGATCCAGCGCTTCGAAGACAAGTCGTGGATGGCATCTCATCTTTTTCCGTACCAACTGGAAATCTTTCGCGTCTGGGCTTTGAGCGAATTCGCCAGCCATTTTTGTGTGACATATCCCGCCATGCTGCAGGATCTGATCAACTCTAACGATTTGTTCCGGCGTTACCCGGACGGCTATTACGCTCACACCCTGCGGCATCAATTGGCGCCGCTTGAGTCCGAAAGCGAATTGCATCAGTGCTTGAGGCGGTTTCGAAACCGGGAAATGTTGCGCATCGCCTGGCGTGATATTTGTGGACACGCCGATCTCGTGCAGACCATGTACGATTTATCAAGTCTGGCGGACGCCTGTATTTCGGAGAGTCTGCACGCATTGCATCATTGGCTGGAGAATGAGATGGGGCAGCCCCAGGATAATCAGGGCAAAAGCCAACGCATGCTGGTGCTGGCGATGGGTAAATTAGGAGCCTATGAACTGAATTATTCCTCCGACATCGACCTGATTTTCATCTACCCCAAGGCGGGTGAAACCAAGCATGCCACGCGGCCGGCCACCAATGAGCAATTTTTTACCCGCTTAAGCAAACAACTAATTGCCGCGCTGGATAAACGCACCGAAGATGGCTTTGTGTTCCGGGTGGATATGCGCTTGCGGCCATTTGGTGAAAGCGGGCCGCTGGTGGTGAATCTGGAGGCGCTGGAAAACTACTATCAATCCCATGGCAGGGAATGGGAACGTTATGCCTTTATCAAAGCCCGGGTGGTGACGGGGGATCCTGAACCCAGCAATGAGTTGGTGCGCATGCTAAAACCCTTTGTGTACCGCCGTTATCTTGATTACGGTGTTTA
>DATCIR010000078.1:0-7952 GCA_036507695.1 Gammaproteobacteria bacterium | reverse complement strand
TTCATAATCATTTAGAAAATCGCCACAGCCATAAATAACCGGCTTGTCCTTGTAAACCTCGATACCCATAAAATGGTGTGACGAATGTCCATGGATAACATCCACCGCCGCACTATCGAGAAGTTGATGGGCGAATTGTTGTTGCTCGCGGGGAATGGGGTAGCCCCAATTGCCGCCCCAATGAATGGACGCTACAACAATATCCTTGGGTTGCTTCACCGCCCGCACCTGTTGGCTGATTTGCCGTACCGTTGCCGCTGACAAATCATCCAGCAGATTTACACCGGGACGGTCTACCTGCGCCGCCCAGTGCCGGGATATGCCACTGGATTCCAGACCGAAGGAAAAAACCAGCACGCGGCCTTTGTCCGCTATTTCCATTATCGCAGGGGCTTGCGCCCCGGCCAGATTGTTGCCCGCACCGGCGGTTTGAATGTGCGCGCCGGCCAAGGTGCGCAATGTTTCCGCCAAACCTTTCCGCCCCCAATCCAGCACGTGGTTATTGGCCAATACACAACAGTCAATTCCGGCCGCGCTGATAACGGGTATATTTTTCGGATGCATCCGGTAGTGAATGCCTTTACCGCGTTCGTAATCCGCACTGGTGGTCACACTGGTCTCAAGATTAATAACGCGCACATCCGCGCGCTCCAGCTCATCCAACGCATCACCCCAGATATACGCAAAATCCACGGGTTTAGGAATCGGACCATTGGCCTGTTCCGCAATTTCAACATAGCGCCTGGCATCCACGACATAAGGCTCATATAAACGCGGGTCCACGGAATTTGGCAATACCTGATCAATGCCCCGGCCCGTCATGACATCGCCGCACAGGAATAGCGTAATGTGATCGTTAGCCATGGATTTTGGTTTAACCCATCCTGGCCTGGCAAAGAATATCAGGCCGCTTGTTGCGAAGGACAAAAATGCGCGGCGATTCATGATCTATCATCAAGCAATATTATTGATAATGCCGCACACACCGTACTTCATTGGAACCCGACCGGCATTAACAATATTGGACTGTCTGCGGACGGCAACTGCAACGCGTCAGTCACGTCATCGTCGTCAAACGCGCCGACGATTACCGTACCCAGGCCCAGCGCTTCGGCTTGCAGAAACAGGTTCTCCGCGGCATGCCCGGCTTCGATAGGCACGTAACGCTCAGCGCGTTTGCTGTATTTCACCGTTGTTCTTTCATAACGCGCTGCGAAAACAAACACCACGGCCGCTTGCTGTAACCAGGTCTGACCATAGGCCGCACGTGTCAGCGCTGTGCTGTATTCGCCTTCCCGGTGCAGCGTCAGTTGATGGTGACGAGGTTGGTAATGGTAAATGCCCGGCTTAAGCTGATCAATATTGACAGCGACCGCATAAAGTTCCAGCGGATACAGCGCACCGGCCGACGGCGCGGTGCGCAAACCCTGCGGGTGGGTAATGCCCTGCGCCGCCCAGAGTAATTGCCCGATATGGGCTAATGAAAGTTTGGTATCGTTAAATTCACGCACCGAGCGGCGCTGCTGTAACAGTTGCTGCAAAGGTTTCCCGCCGCTGGTTTCCGGCGCCGGTAACGCAATACCGCGGGACGCCTGAGCCATACAATCTCCTATTGCCTGAAAGTACAATATTAAAATGCACAATCCACTTACAATCCACTCACAATCCACCAAAGTAGACCGGGATGTAATCTTTTCATAACATTATGTTAGTGCATTGTGGCGGGTATTTTATCGAACTTCTTTGACCATCATCATTAAACCACCAACATCGGCTGGCTATATTTCAATTTACAATCAATTCAAACACAACACCTTACATGGACCGGAAATTATTTACGCGTAAGCGCATATCCCGCAAACGATCATTGAACCACCGGTCAGTCAATACACGCGAGCGGTTTTGCTTGCGCATTCGGCCCATGCATGAATCCGTTGTTGCCACGGTCAAACGGTTGGAAAACCAATGTTACCCCTATCCCTGGCCGGCCTCGCTGTTTCGCGGCGCGATCCGCACGCGCATGAACTGCTGGGTCATAGAAGCGGACCACGAGGTGATTGGCTTTGGGATTGCCCACCTGAAACGGCATTGGCTGCACTTGATGAATGTCTGTATTGCGGCAAAATACCGAAACAGGGGGCTGGGGAAAAAGCTGACCGCCCATCTGCTTTCTGAAGCCCGCAAACAACACGCCGCTTATTCATGGCTGGAAGTCAGGCCGGACAACCACGCCGCCATTAATTTATATAAGACCCTGGGATTTCGATGCGTTACACTACGTAAAAAATATTACCCGTCGCCGCGGGGCCGTTTACCGGCCATCGTGATGGCAAAAAAGTTAAAACGCCAATCGTGGTCAATCAAAGTATGACGCTTTAGACATGTTCGACACGCGCAAAAAAAACCCGGCCTTATCAGTACTATTTTCGTTAGTGCTAATTGCCTTTCCTTCCCACAGCTTCGCGGATTGCGCGGTGGAACGCGAAACAATCTATCGACAGTTTATTGACTACCGGGAACAAATCAACACCGCATCCCGGCTGGAGGATCTGACCGGGTATTTTTCCGAAAATTTTAAGCAGTATTTTACCGCCAAACTGGGTTCCGCAGCGGGTGAAACCAACAAGAACCGCTACCTCGCACAGTATTGGGACAACCTCAATACCGCCAAGGATATTGTCATTGTTTTCGATTATTCCCTGCGGTGTGATAAAAATAACAATAAAGCCAGCCTGTCACTGGTGGCGGTATTAAGTTCCAACGGCGTAACCGAAGGTCAGGAAGTTGAGTTATGGAACGTGACTGTTAACTATCTTAATGAAAATCAACAATGGAAAATCGATAGTTTTAAATATAAACGGCTGGGCCCGAATCAAAAATATCTGGCCACCGGCATCAAGAACAACTTTGTTCTAATTCGTTGACTTTTTGTAAACAAACCCTGCACCCAAAGATCAAACTCAAGTAAACTACTCCCGCATGACTGAGCAGACACCACCACAACCAACACGGCCACAAACGCCGCCACCGCCGCCCATTAATTTCATGCGTTATTGGGTGGTATTCGCGTTAACCATACTCATACTATTATTGTTTCTCCAGGTCACGCCCGTAGGCCGCGAAACCCGCTTTGAAATTCCCTATAGCCAGTTCAAGGAACTGGTCAAGCAACAACGCGTCGCTGAAGTGGAACTCAAAGGCCAGATTGCGGAAGGCAGATTGATTGAGCCACGGCCGATTGGCCCTGCGAATGAATCCGGCCAGTATTTCCGCACCCGGATTCCGGAAATCGGTGACGATACACTATTGCCCACGCTGGAAGAACACAACGTCAAAGTGAACGCAACGGTAGGCGCGGAAGAAGGCATCTTTTTACGCTTGCTCCTGGGTTTTCTGCCGTGGCTGATCTTTATTGGATTTTTTCTCTGGCTAACACGCCGCGCCATGCGCAACATCGGCGGCCGCATCGGCGGTCCGGGTGACTTGAAAGACTTTCTGGAAGCACCCGCTAAAAAAGCCGAGGTGCCGAAAATTACCTTTGCTGATGTTGCCGGCCAGGAAAACGCCAAACGGGAAGTGGCGGAACTGGTGGAATACCTGAAGAATCCCGCCAAATTCCTCTTACTGGGCGCGGAAATTCCCAAGGGCATTTTATTGATGGGACCACCCGGCACCGGTAAAACCCTGCTCGCCAAAGCGCTGGCGGGTGAAGCCGGTGTGCCCTTCTTTTCCATTTCCGGTTCGGAGTTTATCGAAGTGTTCGTGGGGGTCGGCGCATCGCGCGTGCGCCACCTGTTTGAAGCCGCCAAGAAAAGCGCCCCCAGTATTATCTTCATCGATGAACTCGACAGCGTCGGGCGCACCCGCGGCACCGGTCTTGGCGGTGGGCATGATGAACGCGAGCAAACCCTGAATCAGATACTGGCGGAATTGGACGGCTTCACCGGACGCGAAGCCGTGTTAGTGTTATCCGCCACCAACCGCCCGGATGTGCTGGACCCAGCCCTGCTGCGCCCCGGCCGTTTTGACCGCCATGTTACCCTGGACTTGCCGGATAGAAACGACCGCATTGCCATATTAAAAGTGCACATGAAAAACAAACCCATCGCCAACGATGTGGACCCGGATAAAATCGCCGCCGGCACGCCGGGCTTTTCCGGCGCGGATTTAAAAAACCTGGTGAATGAAGCCGCGATCCTGGCGGCGCGCAAGAACGAAAAAATCATTACTACGTTGGATTTTGAAGAAGCGCGCGACAAAGTCATCATGGGCACGGAACGCACCCTGGCAATCGAACCGGACGAAAAGCACCGCCTCGCGGTTCATGAAGCCGGACACGCCGTCGTCGCTTATTTCCTGCCGAACGCCGATGCCTTGCACAAAGTCAGTATTGTGCCCCATGGCCGCGCCCTGGGGGCAACCGAACAACTGCCGGAACACGAACGCCACACCCTGCCGGAAGAATATCTGCACGACCGCCTCGCGGTGATACTGGCGGCGCGCACCGCGGAAAAAGAATTGCTCGGCACCTTAAGCTCCGGCGCCGATGAAGACATACGCCAGGCAACGCTGATCGCCCGGGCGATGGTCTCGCGCTGGGGTATGTCCGAAGAAATCGGGCCGGTGGATCTGCGCGAAAGCGAGGAACATCCGTTCCTGGGCCGTGAAATCGCCCAGCCCCGCCACTACAGCGAACACTCCGCCGAAGCCGTGGATGACGCAACGCGCAAACTGTTATTAAACGCGGAACAACGCGCCCTTGACGTTATCCGCTCCCATCGTCCGCAACTGGACCGGCTGATCGCCGCGCTCAAAGAAAAGGAAACCCTGCACAAGGAAGAGATCGAAAAACTGCTTGGCCCGAAAAACCTGCGGAAAGTTGAAAACAAGGAATAAACACTGTCGCGTAATCAAAGGCTGTTCAATAACTAATGCGCACAACGTAGTTAATCAGGTAATCGCAAAAATTTGGGTGACAACGTATATCAACACAGCGCAACATAGCACAACACCGCAACCGAAAATCTCATCAGGCATATCCACCCATAGGTAAGTTTGTGAAGTAAGGGAAAAGCATAATCAAGGCAAAACAATGCAGGGATACACAGTTAAAAACAATCCGATGACACGCCGCTTGTTTTACACACTCGCAATCATAAGCATTGCGTTGCCGTGTATAACATCCAATAGGGTTATGGCCGAAGCACAGACAAGCAAGGCCGATCCTAAAAATGCGCAACAAGTCCAGCGCGGCGAACTTATTTATAAACGCTTTTGCTCCCTTTGCCATGGCCGCAACCTCGAAGGCCAGCCCAACTGGCACATCCCCAAAGCCGACGGCAAAATGCCCGCCCCGCCCCACGATAAAACCGGCCACACCTGGCATCATGCGGATATTGTGCTGTTTAACATCACCAAGTACGGATTGGTTCCGCCGCACGCACCTAAAGGTTATCAAAGTGACATGCCCGCCTGGAAAGACACGCTCACCGATGACGATATCTGGGCAGTATTGGCCTATATCAAAAGCCGCTGGCCGGAGGAAAATCTCCAGTTCCAAATTGAAGCCAATAAAAACTACCAGCCGTAACATACAGCCACGTCAGCTCCTATCGATTGGAAAAACATCATCCAGCGTTATTGCCACTGGGTCTACTACAGTGCTCCCGCATCGCCTTCTTTACTGGTCTGGTAATCGTTAAACGGCAATCCCATCGGCCAGACTAATTCGCCGTTAGTTGCCGTTATTTAATAACACACCCTTCTGTCTTTTGCAGACTTCGCAACACGGTTGCTAAGTCAGAAAAACTGACACAGACAATAAATACAACCGGCCACTAAACATTGCTCCGAGCGAAATAGCCAGGCAAGCACCCGCCTATCGCATTGATTAACCCGAACATCGATCCTATTACAGAGTAGAAATCCTAGTAGATATAGGGTATAACTATATGGATTCTCGAAAATATTTGACCGGGCAAAAAGTGATAAACCATGACAGGAAACAAAGAATGACAGCCCCTATCAGATCAACGACGCCAGCATTGCACATATGATTTGGAAATATCCTAGAAATGATTTATAAACAGTGTCGATAAGCCTTAAAAAATGACAATCTGTATAAACAACGGTAGAGCCAGAATATTCAACGTAGGAGGTAGTTATGAACCTGAAGCAAATTGAAGATGAAGCTCTTCATCTACCGGAAGAAGAAAGAGCCGAGTTGGCACAGAAGCTTCTTCTGAGTCTTGATGAGCCGACGGTGGAAGAAATAGAACAAGATTGGTTGGCTGAAGCACATCGCCGAGCCAGAGAGATTGACGAAGGCATTGTCCAACCAATCCCGGCGGAGGAAGTCAGAAAAAAGGCGCGGGCCTTGCTTAGATGAGCTACTTCTTTCATCCTGCTGCAGAGGCCGAGCATCTTGAGTCCGTCGCGTATTATGAATCGTATTATGTGGTCAGAGCCCTTTATATTTGCCATTGTCTCACGCGGCGCATCAGGAAAAAAAAAGACACTTGACGACAGAAGAGATCCAGCCACTACCGATTATTCCCGAACGACTCCGGATTGCTGCGAAGCAGGGGATCGTGATTCCGTTCATTGGCGCCGGCGTGTCTCAGCTGGGCGGTTGCCCGGGATGGGATGACTTCGCGAACGCTGCGCTCCGTTTCTTCCTGCAACCTGGAAAGCTTGACCATGCGCAATTCGACCAACTGTCGCGCCTTTCCGCCCGCGTGAAATTGTCAGTCGCTGTTGGTCTAGAATCGCAGTACGGAACAAAGATTAACTTCAGATCGATCTTAAAAGTTCGCGACTTAAATAAGAAGGAAACTGGCGAAAAGGTCTATGGGCACTTGGCTCAGCTTGCCCGCACTTTTGTGACGACAAACTACGACGACTGGCTTGATTCTCCATACGCCACTGCGCCATCACTTACAGGTGGAACTTCGGATCCAGCCACTGCTACGCCCCCATCGAAGCGGAGTGTCCAATTCCGCCCAGGACAATTCACCGACATCGCACTTTCTGCACCGGACACAGTGCTTCACATTCACGGTTCGGCGCAGGATCGTGACAGCATGATCTTGACGATGTCGGAATACCTTGAGCGGTATGCAAGTCATCAGTTGAATGGCAATAAACTTGAAGAGAACCCTTACCTCACGTTTCTGGGGCATCTGTTTCGAACAAAGAGTGTCTTGTTTATCGGCTACAGTCTCAGTGAATTGGAAGTCCTTGAGTATGTAATCCAGAAAGGTCTGGGTGTCAGGACCGTGGAACCGAATCAACTGGGCCCGCAAGAGGAGCCGAAGCATCATCTCCTGCAGGGCTTCTTTTCCCATGAAGTGGCGCTCATGCGTAGCCTGGAAAACTACTACCTACATGAGTTCAATATCCGCCTGCTCCCCTTTTCAAGGGATCTGAGCGATTGGAACCAGCTGATTGAGGTAATCGAGTATTTGGCCAGAGAAATTCCAGTTGGCGGAGTACTTCCATCTCAGCAACGACTTGACATGGGGACGCTACTCGAATGACCGTCGAATTGACCTGGAAGCGGCGCCAGTTCCTTGAGCGAATGATCCAGAATGCGGAGCAGGCGCAATGGGGCTTCGAGCTACTGCTCAAGCGCGATAACTTCGCAGAATTCTTCGACCATCTGCGAACTTTTGAGTTGTTCAGCCCTGCCAATAACCCAGCGCCAGTTCCAGTCGAGGACGGGAAGTACGTCCGGATACCTTATTGGCCTGCGCTCGATTATCTGGAGGCGTGCGCAAAGCTTGCGGGTCGGAACAATGATCTTGCTCTTGCAGGTAACGTGCTGGACGTAGTGCGGGAAGTCACGAGGGCGCGACAGGTCAACAACGGGCACCCAGACAACTACCACACCCATAGAAAGTTCGCAGAGATCCTAGGCCACCTGCCTACAGTAGCCATCAGCCGCAATGATC
>DATCIR010000077.1:0-5883 GCA_036507695.1 Gammaproteobacteria bacterium | reverse complement strand
GATGCACATCACGCAGCCGATGTGCAGGACGCCATAACAGTATTGATCAATGATAAAAACGCGGAACTGGCAACGGCAGCGCAGCAAACCATGCAAACCCTTGTAACCCGATTTGGCAGTAAAACATCAAACGCATCAATGGCCGCGCCTGCTCCTGTGGCCCGGGTCGACGATTTAGCTGAAGACGTGTCACTTAACCTGGATTTTAGCGAGCTACACCGTCGCAACATCATTGATGCGACAAAACTTAAAACCGGAGATATGTTCGCCAATCGCTACCGCGTAATACGCCATGTCGGCAAGGGAGCGTTTGGGGTGGTGGTACTGGTGGAAGATACTGTCGTGCGCGATGAATTCATCCTCAAGTTTCTCAATCCACATTTCGCCGCTGACAGCGAAATGATAAAACGCTTTACCCAGGAATTACGCTACTCAAGAAAAATTACCCATGAAAATGTAATTCGAATCTATGACCTGGTAAGCCACAAGAATACTTATGCGATCTCCATGGAATATTTTTCCAGCCACCCTTTGGCTGACGAAATCAGGAACGGCAAAAAACTGTCAATCCAACGTGGATTAAAACTGCTGGATGAAATATGTGATGGCATGAGTGCGGCCGAACAGGTCAATGTGGTCCACCGCGACTTGAAACCAAGCAATATCCTTATCAACGATCATGATCTGGTAAAAATAGTTGATTTTGGTTTGGCTGCCGCCGCGAGTTGCCTGGATTCCCGCTTGACAAAAACCGGGATCTTGCTGGGCACCCCGACTTACATGGCCCCGGAACAAATCAAGGGCAATAACATCGATTCAAAAACGGATATCTATTCCCTGGGCATAATAATGTACGAAATGTTCACCGGTATCGCGCCCTACAAGGGAGACGGCTCGCTTGCTGTCATGTACCAACATGTGGAAGGAAACGCAAAACCGCCGAGGGCACTGAGTCCTGAAATACCGGTTTCCCTGGAAGCCGTCATTCTAAAATCGATCGCGGTTGACCCTAGTCAGCGGTTCGACAGTTTTACGGCGTTACGTGAACAACTGCAGTCAGTGGCGAGGGAGTTGCAATAATGCCGCGTATTGACAGTTTTCTCGCACTCGGCCGCGATCAGGGATGTTCCGATATCCATCTCGCCGTCAACACACCCCCGCTGCTGCGCCATAACGGCGTACTGTTACCCATTAAATACCGTAATTTGAGCCAGTCCGAGCTGGAAAGCCTGATCGACGAAATACTGTCTCCCGAACAAAAAACGGCGTTACAAAGCCGTTCCAATATTGATTTTTCCTACACCAGCCCGGAAGCCGGCCGTTTCAGGGCCAGCGTATTTAAGAAGATGGGCGGATTGGGCGGCACCTTCAGAGTGATTCCGCCGGAAATACCCGAACTCGCTTCATTAAATCTGCCGCCGGTAATTAACAAACTGCTTGCACACCAACAAGGTATGATCCTGGTGACCGGCTCCACGGGTACCGGTAAGACCACCACCCTGGCGGCAATGATCAACGTACTCAATACCACGCAACGCGTGAATATTATTACCCTGGAAGATCCGATTGAACATGTGCATAAAAGCAAGCGTTCACTGGTGATTCAGCGGGAAATCGGCACGCACGTTAAAAGTTACAAAGCGGGTTTACGCGCCGCATTGCGTGAAGATCCGGATGTCATCCTGGTCGGTGAGTTACGCGACCCCGAAACGATTATGATGGCGATGACCGCGGCCGAGACAGGACATCTGGTATTGGGCACGCTGCACACCACATCCGCGGCAAAAACCATTGATCGTGTTATTGATGCCATGCCCACCGAGGCCAAGACACAAGCCGCGGCGTTTCTTGCGCAACATTTACGAGGCGTGATCAGCCAGAAACTGGTGCGCACCGCCGATGGCCGGTCACGCATCGCCATTGCCGAAATCCTGGTTAGCACACCCGCTATTGCCAACATGATATTGGCTTCGAAGGTGTTCCAAATCCCGTCGATGATTCAAACCGGCAAGGAGCACGGTATGCAACTGATGGATCAAGCATTGATGGAAGCGCTGAATAAAAAACAGATTGACCCGGATGACGCCTATGTTCAAGCGACGGACAGGCAACAATTCCAGCGCTTTGTAACGAACCCCGATTTATTGCCACAGATCAATCTGGCAATCAGTTAAGGAAACCGTATGCCAAGGGTAGATGCATTTCTGGATTTATTGGTAAAACAAGGGGGGTCGGACCTGCACCTGATATCCGGGAACGCGCCACGGCTCCGGCTGCTTGGCGAAATTCATCCGGTCAAGTATCGGGAACTCACCGAAAGTGAAACATTGAGTTTACTCACCGAAATCATGCCGCCCCACATACGCGCCGCGTTTGACGAGCATGGCGGCGTCGATTTTGCCTACGAAATTTCCGAGAAGTCGCGGTTCCGCGTGAATGCATTTTGTCATCTTGATGGCGTGGGCGCCGTGTTCCGCACCATCCCCAGCCGGGTTCCAACCGTAGAAGACCTGAAACTTCCCCAGGTCGTTAAAAGCCTGACGCGGCAACGGCGCGGGTTGATATTAGTCACCGGCCCCACTGGCTCCGGGAAAACCACCTCACTGGCCAGCATGATCGATTTGATCAACCGGGAACGTCATGGACATATAATAACCATTGAAGACCCCATTGAATACGTCCACGTCAATAACCAATGCCTGGTCAGTCAACGTGAAATTGGCCTGCATGCTCAGTCATTCAGTCAAGCGTTACACGCCGCCTTACGGGAAGACCCGGATGTGATTCTGGTCGGGGAAATGCGTGATCTTGAGACGATCAGCCTGGCTGTCACCGCCGCTGAGATGGGCATACTGGTGCTGGGCACCCTGCATACTAATGGCGCGGCCGCTGCCGTAAACCGGATCATCAATGTCTTCCCGCCCGCCGATGAACCCTATATTCGAACTATGTTATCCACTTCATTATGTGGGATAATCTCCCAGCAGCTGCTACGGACGGCGGATAATAAAGACCGGATTGCCGCGGTTGAAGTGTTGATTAATAATTCCGCAACCGCCAATATCATGCGTGAGGGCAAAACCGAACAATTGGAAAACGTGATCCAAAGCGGTGCGTTACAAGGGATGCAGGCAATGGATACCGTATTGCGGCGGTTTTTGGATGAACAACTCATCACCGGAAATGAAGCCTATCGCGTGGCAAGAAAGAAAACAGCGTTTGAACAGTACCGGGAAGCCGTGGAAACTAAAACCACTACACCGGTTACCAAAAACCAGTTTACTAACTGACTGGTAATCCAGTTGTTATATCAGTTGTTATATAATACCCGCATAAGCGCCAACCCGCTTGTTAAACCAATAAAACAACTATAGTAAGATGGTACAGGTCAGAATTTATGTCCAGCAAACTTATTCTCGCACTTGATGGTGAAATACTCCGCGAATATGCCATCGATCGCGATTTCATGAGTATTGGCCGCAAACATGAAAACGATATTCAACTGAATGATCTCACTGTCAGCGGCCGTCATGCTCTCATCAGCAAGGTGGGTGACCATGTGTATATCGAGGATTTGAAGAGCACCAATGGCACATTGGTTAATGGCAACTATGTGTCAAAGTACGCATTGCAGCATGGCAATGTCATTCAAATAGGCCATCACCTGTTTACTTTCTTCAATGACGACAAAGAAATGTACGAGCCCACCATGTTCATCAAGGCGGAACTCGATGAAACCCAAATGGTTTTGCCGGAGTGGGAAATGGATGAACGGGCCATCAACCTGCGTGGACAACCCCTGGGCGCTCTGCGCAAGATAAATGATCCGCTAGCAAGCGCTGGTATTGAAATGCGCAAGCCTTTCAGCACCATCGGGTATGAAGGCAAAAAACTGGCGCTGATTAATCGTGGGGCAAAAGGCTATAGTATGGTTGGTATAAAACAGGACACTGGCCGCAAACCGGCGGAAATACCACGGCTTAACGGAATTGAAATCGGCTCGTCAGCGGTAAAACTTCAGGAACATGACATCATCAGCATTGCGGGGATTGACATGGAGTTTTATTATATTAACTAGTACTATATCAACTAGTGCCACATCAGCTAACACTAAATCCAGGCGTGACTTGGTTTACCGCCTTAGTAACTTAACTCAGCCGGATTGATTTGCCGGTATTGACCGGCTACTCGCCATACAACGTCAATGTAATCCGCCGTTGATGACCGCTCGCCCGGTGCTCCCACAAATAAATGCCTTGCCAGGTTCCCAACGCGCAACGCCCCTGCACAACCGGAATCGACAATCCGCTCTGGGTTAATACGGTGCGTACATGCGCCGGCATATCGTCGGGCCCTTCATCGGTGTGCTGAAACATCGAATCCCCGTCCGGAACCAATTTGCGCATAAAAGTTTCCAGGTCATGGCGCACCACAGGATCGGCGTTTTCACACAGTATCAGCGAAGCACTGGTGTGGTGAACGAACACATGACACAAGCCGGTCTGCAACAAGGATTCTTTGACAATGGCGTTGACGTCCCGCGTAATCTCCAAAGTACCGCGGCCCGGGGTTGTGACAAGGATTTGTTTCTGAAAGACCATAAACGATTCGGTAATTTATCCACTTTAATTTAACCACTTTAATTTAACCACTTTAATTTAACCACTTTAGTATAACAACAACGCCGATGTCTGCTAGACTATATGTCTATAATAACAAGCGTTTATAACATAATTTCGCCGATGATTCGAAAATGATTATCGTAAACAATATCACCACATGAATAGCATCGCGTTCACCCTGCACCCCTTCGCCAACGAATCCACGAAAACCCTGCCGATAACGCTGTCGGGTTCACTGCTGATGCTCGGCAATAAAATCAATGTCTGTTACCGGCTAAGCGGCGACATTACTAGGATTCAATTTCCGGAGAAATCCGCGAGCCCGTCGCGCAGGGACCAATTGTGGAACTCGACCTGTTTCGAATTGTTCGCCGGCTCCATGGGAAAATCCGGTTATTGGGAATATAATTTATCGCCTAGCCATGATTGGGCCGTGTTCTCATTTACTGATTATCGGACGAACAAAGCGGACGAACTATCGATTTCTGACGTTGTTATGACTACGAAATTTGACAACGGCAAGGCATTTGAACTAAATACCATATTGTCCTTGCCTGACACGCTGAGTGGGCACAACCCGGACCTGAATATTGGTATTTCAGCCGTGCTGCAAGACAAATCCGGCCAGAGGCATTATTACGCCTTAAGTCACCCCGGACAACAGCCTGACTTTCATCATCGCATTGGTTTTACCATTCACGTTAACACCGGCTAACTTTTTAAGTGAGGATCATGTGCAATGCAGCTGGGTATAGAACGATTAGTCGCTGATAAAACCTTAAGGAGATCCCTGTATGGCGTAAAAGTCGCGCTGACCGGCCATCCGGCATCTGTTACCAGCCAGATGATACACAGTCTGGATGCGCTCGCCGCCTGCGGTGATTTAAAAATCAGCGCCGCGTTTGGGCCGCAACATGGTATGCGCGGTGACAAACAGGACAATATGATCGAGTCCGATAACTTTGTCGACCAAAAACACCATATCCCGGTATTCAGTTTATATGGCCAGGTTCGCCGCCCCACGGATGACATGCTGTCAACGTTTGATGTACTCCTGTTTGACGTACAAGACCTGGGCTGCCGCATTTATACTTACATCACCACCCTGCTTTACTTGCTGGAAGCCTGCGCGGCCAAAGGCAAGCGTTTTTGGGTGCTGGACCGCCCCAATCCCGCCGGCCGGCCGATTGAAGGCAACCTGCTTGCAGACGGTTGGCAAAGTTTCGTCGGCGCCGGATGCATTGCCATGCGCCACGGTCTC
>DATCIR010000076.1:0-9466 GCA_036507695.1 Gammaproteobacteria bacterium | reverse complement strand
AACAAAATAAAACGGAGGGATTTTTTCGCAGGGCAAGGCGCGAGGAGGCGTCATAGCGGGGACTATGGCAACGACGAGCAACGCGGCCATGCGGAAAAAGCTGCCGTTTTATGTTTCGATATTTCTGGTTCGCGACACTAGCGTTAGCCCAAACCAGTGCTTCACTAAGCAGCCGGTTGCAACTCCACAAAATTAACACTAACGAATACCCGGGACTGGTTAATCCAGCGTGGTGAAAAAGCGCGGGTAGGCGGGATGATCCGCTTCACGCTCAAGCACCGCTCCGGTCTTTTTAGTCTTCCTGGGCCTGAATTTGGCGAGAAGCGGCTTCCTGGCGTTGCGGCCAATCGTCTGCTGTCCCGGCCCGGCAATACCGAGGCTTTCATAACGGATAAAGTCCTCACCGGGTTGTTGCGCCTTACCCACCCGAAGATTATTTTCAGTTAACTTTCGTATCGCTAGCTTCTTCTTTTCCAATAAACGTTGTTGACGCGCCTTTATGCCACCGCCAGCGGCTTGTTTTGTCATCAGATGATTTTTGTATTGCTCCGCGGACCATAAATCCAGGGCTTCAACATACTTTTCTTTCAGCAGTTTCAGTTTTTGCTGCGACATGGATTGTTTGAGTCGAAGCTCATGCAGGGAAAACTGAATAATCCGCCCGGACAGGTTGGGTTTGGTAAATACATAGAAGCGATTTGCCGCCGCTTTCTCCCTTAAAAACTGGTAGATGCTTTGCGGCCGGCCATAGTGAAAGGAAACTGTCGGTGTTTCCCAACAATGGGAATTTTTATCAAATTTGGCGGATATGACGCTGCCCTGAGTTATGGATATGCCGTCGAAGTTGTCCCGCAGCAGGCGCAACGGTTCCGACTGTGTACGCTTGAACGTGCCATCAGGATCTTCCATAAAAACAGCAATAAAGTGCAGATTGTTCTCGTCTGAATAAACCGGGATACGCACTGGCATGTCATCATGCTCCGCTGCGGTTGGTTACGAGGCTGGCACGATTCGCCGTGCGTTGGCGGGGTAGCGATACGGGCAGCGACGCCAATCCCATGCGGCAAGGCGACGTAGTTCCCGGTTGATGTAGGCATTGATTGGTTTTGCTATGGGAAGTTTGCCGTTGCAAATAGCGGGAATCCAATTTCGCTCGTATAGCAGAAACAAGACTTAAGCTAAATGCAACGGCATTCCCCACCTTTATTATTGTTGTTATGGTGACCCCGAACAGTAGCAAGTGAAAACTGGTGAGCGCTTTCATTAAAAGCGATATTACAGAAGAACCGGTATAAGAGCAGTCACGGCAATCGTTGTTCCTGCAATCCTTGTTCCTGCAATCCTTGTTCCGGCAATCCTTGTTAGCTTTCTTGATAACAGTTGTCGCAACGCTGCACTGCTTATACTTCATACCTGCTCCTTGGAATCATAATAGCCGTAACCCAACCGGCTTCGCAACCATTAAACCTAGATTCCGCAGTTGACCACTTTATAAAATAGCTACCTAAATGATGTCATTCTATTTTCATGCACGAACGAGGTTCACCGGTTGGGTGAACAACGCTACGCAGTGGATTGCACGATTTTCGAAGCGCATGGCGGCGTTGCAACTCCTTGGAATGGAACGACCATTCCGCGTCCTTGCGCCTTGCCCTGCACTTCGAAAATCACACACTCCACCGCGTCCAACTGCGGATTCTAGGTTAAATTAATCACTAACCATCCATATCAGTCACAGAATTTCACGAAATCATGCCGCTGCCGGCAGCCCCGTTATCATCAAACCTGCGCTAAGGACCGGGCTTAATTCATTGGCTTTATTCGTCACCAGAACCACCCGGCCACCCATGCTGCGTAGTTTGTTAACTAATACCTAAGTAGCAAGCAAGCTTTCCCCACTCCGGGTAATTGATTCATATTTATAACTTTACCAATCGATGCGCTTTAATTTTACCGGTATCGCCGCGTTTCCAGAGCGGCATCGGCAGGTTTCATTACGTAGTAACAGAAAAGACACCACTGCAAACAGGCGGCAGGGCAATTAGCAGACAACGAGATAAGGAAATAGAATGTTAGCTTACTTGACTTCAACAGTGAATAAGAAAAATTTTGACTGAATTAAAAAATACGATCAATGATTATGCAATTTTTTTAAGCTTAACCCCATTACTCACCGGTAAGGTGCATTGCTGGTGGCCGTTGTTCGCGGCACGCAACGGGCCGTATAAGCTCAGCGAAATATCTGATTTCAATTCACGACGGGTTGCAGCTAGAACGGCGGGGGATCAGCGGCAGCCGGCTTTTACTGGTTAATCAGCATCCTGGTACATCACCACCCGGTTGCGGCCCGCTTCTTTTGCGCGATACAGCGCCTGATCGGCGCATGCAAACCAGTCGCGGTAATTCTCATTTGCATGGGATAACTCGGCTACCCCGAGGCTGATCGTAAAACTTATTTCGCAATCTTCGTATTGAACCACCATCGCTTCGATTGCCTTCCGCAATCGTTCCGCGAGGTAACGGGCGCTATCGGCATCGGTATCAATCAGCACAATGCCAAATTCCTCGCCGCCATAGCGGCCGGGAATATCCGTTGCCCTGACTTTTTTCCGCACCTGATCCGCCGTGCTACGGATCACTTCATCCCCGGCCTGATGGCCGTAATTGTCGTTTACATCCTTGAAAAAATCGATATCAAACAGGATCACGCTACAGGGCTGGCCGGTTCGTTTGGAACGCCGAAACTCTTCCTGCAGGCGCTCTTCCCAATAGCCGCGATTGTGAAGTTGGGTTAAATGATCGGTGCGGCTCAACTCCTGCAGGGTAGAGTTGGCTTTCGCCAACTCACCACCGTTGACCGCGCTGTCCGTGACGTCATAAATAATGATGCCTATGTGATTCACCGTGCCGTCCACGGAAGTCAGGGGAATCAAAGTTACATTCTGGTACATGAATTCCGCCGGCCCGGTAATGGGGCGATAGTTTTTGAATTTGAATAAATAGGTCCGTTGCTCCCAGGTCGTGAACGACCGGCAATTTAGCAACAGCACCGATTCGGTTTTGCGTTTGAACCAGTCCTCGGAGATCTCAGCAAACAGGGTAAAGAGGTTTTTACCGATGATATCCCTGGGCGGCACTCCGCTGTGATTCGCCATAAAACTGTTCCAGACCTGAACATGGTAAGCCCGGTCCAGCACGACCAGGCCCACGTCGATGGACTGCAACATGTCCATCATCCAGTGCAATTCAGTAATTTCTATTGTGGCGGTTTCTGTTGTCATTCCGGCATCAGGTAGGAAATTAATTCATATAACGGCGCAATGGAGTCTTCGGTAAACAAAAATAACAGATCGCAGGTCATCGACTGGCTTTCAAAGGTAAAACTGACTTCAATCGCCAGGGTTCTCTCCCAGCGGGACGAACTGCGCTTCAACAAGTCATCGACCTTGACGTGCCGGCCCAATACAATGGGATGCCCCTGACTGAAGTTCACATCCAGCTGCTCGGCTATACCCTTTAAAAACGCGCTGATCAGGATACTGGACATATCCATTAATAATTCCAGTTCCACGGCGTCATCAAGGTTTTCCTGAAAGTTCATCAGTTCGGCCATGTCGGCGAAACTGGCGTCATCGAAAATCAGTAGCGCCTCTCCCGCAATACCCGCGCCTATGAATCCCTGGCATACCGCCGATACCGCCTCGCTCTGGTCGATGTATTTCAATGTCATGCGAAGTTCGTTTTTCTCAATCGTATTGACATTGGGAATTGGCAGATGGATATAGACGTTCAGCAGCCGCGCCAGCAAATCCGCCGCCCTGCCCATGGCGACATTCGCCACTTCCTGACAGCCCGCGCGAACATCGGTGTCTATCGCAATCGGTTTTACACGCTTGCGTTTTGAAAGCTTGACGCCGTGCCGGGTTAGCACATCCGCCACTTCCTGCTTGTCGACGGGCTTGCGGATAAAGGCATCCACGCCCAATTCCATTACCCGCTTGTGCGCATCTGGCTGTATGTCGCCGGATACGACAATGATCTTGGGAGACAGGCCCGCCTCGCGTATCGCGGCCAGCGCCTGATAGCCGTCCATCACCGGCATATTCAGATCCAGAAAAATAATCTCCGCCTTGCCGGCCTTGATAGCGGCCAGTCCTTCAGCACCATCCCGCGCGAAGGTTACATCGACATCACAGCCATCCGGCAAGGCACGTAACATCTGCTTGCGGGCAAAACTGGAATCATCACAAATTACAATCGGTGTTGGCATGTTTAGCTGACTTCGATTTCCAAAGCTTGACTATTAGTAGTCTGCGTAGCGGAGCTTTTCCCGCTGACAGCCATGCTGGCGGATTTTCCACAGCAAGCCGTCATCACGCATCCTGAAAAGCACCTGGATCTTACGGTTTAAAGCTATATCGGCATGACCACAGGCAACTTAACCACAATGCCGGAACAGCGGAATAAACCTGCTTGAAACCAATTAATTGCCTGTCCTTGACGCGGGCAACCGCTGCGTCAGCAAATATTCATCAATTGCGGGTCAATTCAACCCGGTAACCGTGATCCACAGGAAACAAAAAAGGCCCGGTTGATCGCGCCTTGCACGCGCCAACCAGGCCTTTGCCATTCATTGTTACAACCGTTACTTCACGAGCGGCGTCTTATGACTTCCGGGTCGTTCACTTATTTTTTCTTATCTTTTCGATCGAACTGGGAAATCATTTTATAGTAACCAACAGCTCCCTTGTCCATGAAGTAGTAGTTCTTTACCCCTTCGCGTTCCAGCGCATACTGCAACCATTGGACCTGCGCGCCGACTTCATCATAGATAAACAGGGTTTTACCTTTTTCCTTCGCCTGGCGAATATAGTTGTATACCTTTTCCATTTGACTCAAGCTGGTCCAGCGTTCCTGAACCGGAAAGAAACCAACGCCGGCACGCTGAAACTTGTCGCGGATATCCAGCACAATGACCTTGTTCGGATCATCTGTCGCCAGATCACTGAATTTATCCGGATTCAGCAACCGGTCCGTAAATTGTTTCTTTGACAGGATATCGCGCTGATCCACCGGACTTTTACCCAGTAATACGGCCTTATCGGGGTAAGCTTTGGCCCAGTCGAAGATACCGGCATCATAGGCATAAACATTCTTCACGCCCGCTCTTACAGACTCAAGGGCGGCAATGTATGACTTCATACAGCTATGACCGTTACAATAAAACACCAGGGGCTTATCTGTTTTCAGGCGAAGCTTCTGGATTTCGCCCTCGAAGCTATCGGTCCCCACGGCGATGTTTACAGCACCCTTGATTTGCAGAGTGTCAAATTCGAATTTGGAGCGAACATCAACCACGACCACATCATTGAATTTTTTGTGCAGGTCTTCCAATTCGATATAAGGCGCATCCTTGTATTTCTCGTGGCTTCGCCCGGGGAATGCCTCTTTTTCCGCCGCAGTCGCAACAGCTTGTAATACCAATACCAGCAAAGTAACAACTAATACACTTAACTGACGCATCTCAGTAGACTCCAAAAACTATTAAAAACCATAATCCGCTGAATCCCTTTAAAAATTGTGATTGCTAGCGCAACTCATTTATCGGCCTTAGTCCGTTAAATCTTTAGTAAATGCTGAATTGACCGAAGGATAAAATGCACTAATCGGCGCCTGAAATTTTTTCATGAATATAGGGATAATGGAGCCGAAACATGACTCATCTTACTGGCCGGGCATTTTTAACTGCAGCCACTCGTAAAATCCGGTTTCCGCTTGAAAGCTTATCTTATACAGTATCGCTGGGTACCGCCTTCACTGGGCGATTAAATCGCTAGCCAGCCACACTTAACTTTTCCACCAATCAACAATTTCCCCATACCAACCGTTGTTACCGGCATGCAAAGGCAGAGCGTTAGCTACAAAGCTGATTAACATAACGTAGATGGCAATTAAGCGGCGAACCGCACTTTAATACATGATTGGGTGATATTGTGTTCGATTTTATACATAAAGATACACGGGGACATCGCGCATCAGCCTGTCGCGCAGGGCAAAACCAGTATGTGCGTCGTGTTAAGAACCGCTATAAAGCTATTGAGCGAATCCCGCGCGCGATTTGGCGCTGCGTTTGCACAATGACCCCCGTCACCGGTTAGCGTCAGTACACCGCCGCAGGGTCAGCCGCTGCAGACACGGCATATACCTGCATTCAACATTGTCCTTATCAAAAGGCTAACGAACGAAGTGCTGAATTAATAGTGTGGGGGAGGTGTTTCCTGATTTTGATCGGCAATCAGCGACGGCCCCAGGATTGCTATTTGTTGTTTCATTATCTGCAATTCACTGGTCAGCCGCTCGATATCCTGCTGCTGCTGGACAATGACATCATTAAGTTTTTGAATGGTGTCATCCTGAAATGCCACGCGGGACTCAAGTTCCGTCAAACGTTGTTCAATCATATTCTCCTCCCGTTGCCGGCTGATACCGATGGAGATAGTTTGTCAGCTGCCCTGGAACCTATCGCGATGACGGGCGCCCGGTTTCCTATCATACCCGCATTCTGAACCACAGTAAGCTTTATCATAACAAAGCGCTGCACCCAAACATGGGGTTGCGCTTCCCATCATTGTACTGTGTTGATTCTTGATATTTCGCCGGGCATAACGCAGCGTGTCAATCAAAGCTGACATAACGCTGGCTCATTGCTTGATAATTGCGAATCAACCAGACCTTGCTTAGCCATTTCTCCGTGCGATGAACCGGCGCTAACGCACAGTCAATGAAAGAGACACTGCCGGCTTTCCTGTGCACGGCCAACGCGTCGAAACCTTCGCGCTTTTGCCTTGATGAAGACAGTTAACTCCCCGCAAATTCCGCGCATGAACCATAAAAACCCGGAGCGTGCACGCTCGAACCTCCATTATGTGTCATAATTAGCGTTTTATCCCGGTGCGTGTAAGCTCCCCTGGAAACGGTCAGCCGCTGTCAATCAGCCAGGGTCAACGCCGCCAAATCCGGATAACGTTATTGATCGTTAAGGAGCAGCCCGTTAATGCAGGATTTTATACCCGGACAACGCTGGATCAGTGATGCAGAACTCCAGCATGGCCTGGGCACCGTGCTTAAATCCGATCAGCGCAGTGTCACTATCGTATTTATGGCCACCGGTGAAACCCGTACTTACGCAAAAGAAACCGCGCCCCTGACCCGCGCCCGGTTTTCCGCGGGGGATTCCCTTCGCAGCCACGCCGGCTGGACCTTGTCTGTAACGTCGGTAACGGAAGACAAGGGTCTGATCACTTACCATGGCGCCCGCGACAACCAACAAGCCGCCAGCCTGCAAGAAGGCGAACTGGATAATTTCATTCAGCTCAACAAGCCGCTTGACCGTTTGCTCACCGGGCATACCGATCCCGGCAAATGGTTTGAACTGCGCTACCAGACACTGTTGCACGTCAATACACAACGTCATTCAAGCGTGCGTGGCTTGGTTGGCGGACGCACCAGCCTGATCCCGCATCAGCTCTATATAGCGCATGAAGTCGCAAACCGTTATGCGCCGAGGATTTTATTGGCGGATGAAGTGGGTCTTGGCAAAACCATTGAAGCCGGCATGATTCTGCACCAGCAATTGACCACTGAACGGGCCAGACGCGTTATTATTGTCGTTCCCGAAACCCTGCTCCACCAGTGGCTGGTGGAAATGCTGCGCCGCTTTAATCTGCATTTCAGTATTTTTGATGAAGAACGTTGCCTGGCGGACGAGGAAAGCGCCACCCAGGAGAATCCCTTTCACACCGAACAACTGGTGCTGTGCAGCCTGGACTTCCTCGTCAAACAGCCGCAACGCTTTCAACAGGCGCTGGCCGGGGCCTGGGATTTGCTGGTGGTGGATGAAGCCCATCATTTACAGTGGACGCCGCAGCAAGCCAGCAGCGAATACCAGGTCATTGAAGCCCTGTCCCGGCAAACCAAGGGTGTGCTGTTACTCACCGCCACCCCGGAGCAATTGGGCAAGGCCGCTCATTTTGCGCGTTTGCGTTTATTGGACAGTGGCCGGTTTTCCAGTTATGAGCAGTTTCTCGAAGAGGAGCGTCACTACGCGCCGGTCGCGCAGGCCGTTGCGGAATTGCTGCAGGAAGGCCAATTAAGTGATCCGGCTTATCAGACTTTAATGGCCACGATGAATGAATCTGACAATGCGGCTTTACTGGATCTGCTGAAGACCAGGACCGCCGCTCAGGATAGCCAGGCTTTGGCGCGCCAACAACTGGTGGAACACTTGCTGGACCGGCATGGCACCGGGCGCATTCTGTTCCGCAACACCCGCTCCGCGGTCAAAGGATTCCCGCAACGCAGGGTAGCCGCGTATCCGTTACCCTTGCCTGCCGCTTACGAAACTTGCCTAACCGATTTTCAGTCCTCCGGTGTCACGCATCCGCAGGAATTATTGAGCCTCGAACTCCTCTATCAAAACACCATGAACCCGCAATCCGCGCCGTGGGCGAGCATCGATCCCAGGATTGACTGGCTCGCCGGTAAGCTCAAGGCACTGAAACCGGAAAAAGTGCTGGTAATCACTTCCAGCGCCCTGTCGGCATTGGATATCGCTGAAGAATTACGAAAAAAACAGGGCATCCACGCGGCGATATTTCATGAAGGCTTGACCATCATCGAGCGTGACCGCGCCGCGGCGTATTTCGCGGATCGCGAAAACGGAACCCAGGTTTTGATTTGCTCGGAAGTGGGCAGCGAAGGCCGCAATTTCCAATTCGCGCATCACCTGATCCTGTTTGATTTGCCTTACAACCCCGATTTGCTCGAACAACGCATTGGCAGATTGGACCGGATCGGGCAAACACATACTATTCAAATCCATATCCCGTATCTCGACGACAGTCCGCAGCGGATTATGTTTCACTGGTATCATGAAGGCCTGTCCGCGTTCGAGCATACTTGCCCGGCCGGTCACAGCGTGTTTGTCCAGGTGGAGCCCACCTTGCTGGAGGCGCTGCATCAAATTGACGAAGGCATCGAAGACCTGCCTGCCTTGACCGGCACCACCAAACAACTGCACCAGGAACTGAATGCAGAATTGCAAAAGGGGCGCGACCGGCTGTTGGAATATAATTCCTGCCGCGTGGATATCGCCAACCAAATCAAAAACCGGATCCAAGCCCTGGACCGTGATCCTGCCTTAAAAGATTATCTCAACAAGGTGTTCGATTGTTATGGCATCGATACCGAAATCCACAGCCGTACCAGCTTCGTAGTGCATCCCAGCCAGCAAACCGACCTGGCGGATTTTCCAGGATTGCAAGAAGATGGCGCCACGATTACCTTTGACCGGGATACCGCGTTGATCAATGAAGACATGCAGTTCCTGACCTGGGAACACCCGATGGTAACCGGTGTGACGGAAATGATCCTGAGTAAGGAGCTGGGCAATACCGCGCTGTGCGCC
>DATCIR010000075.1:0-5117 GCA_036507695.1 Gammaproteobacteria bacterium | reverse complement strand
AAACGATTCCCTTAAAAGCGAGCCGCTGGGGTCAAATTCAAAGCGAACGAATTTGGCCCTTTTTTTATTGGCGCGAACAGCGGTGTGAACACCGGCGCCAATGCCGGGCACTGCCGTCGAATACTGCCGTCGAATACTGCCGTCGAATCCAAGACTGGCAATATCGGTAATATAATCACTTCATGGCAATACAGGCGGTAGTTCTTTCGACAGGGCCGCTTTTTCCTCGACTTTGTCGCCGGTCAATACAAACCCCAGCAGTGATCCGTTGTTGCCGCGATACAAGGCCCGCGCGCCGGTATCCCGCAACTCGATGTCCCATTCCCCCTCACTACCCTGCGCGGGCGGGGATACCACCAGCGGATGCGCCGGTGTTTTCACCACGACCGGCATGGCTGGATAGACCAGCTGCGTGGGGTTGCCGGTGAGGGTCTTCGCCAGGGTGCGCGCCGCGTTCATTAAGGGCAGCACGAAGGGCAGCACCAGGCCATCTATTTCGCAGCAGTCACCCAAGGCGTAAATATCCGGTTGCGAGGTTTGCAGCAGCCGGTCCACCACGATGCCACGGTTCACGGTGAGGCCCGCGCTTTTAGCCAGTGCAAGTTTGGGGCGCAACCCAACGGCGGATAACACTAAATCCACTTCCAATTGCGATCCGTCGGACAAACGGATCTGGTAGCGGTCATTCGCTTTATCCACGGCGCTCGCGGTTACACCCAGCCGCCAGTGCACGCCGGCGTTTCCCAGTGCGCGCTTCAGGAGTTCGCCCACTTGCGGCGGCAGCAGGCGGTCGAGCGGTGTTACGGGCGGCCCGATGACGGTCACCTGCTTGTTGGCGGCAAGGAGATCATTGGCAAACTCACAGCCGATCAAGCCAGGCCCGATAACGCCTACATGCTGTGCTGATTGCAGGGCCGCACGGAAATGCGCATAGTCATCCAGGTCATTCACCGAATACACGCCGTTAACCGCGTTACCCTGCAACGGCGGCTTGATTTGTTCGGCCCCGGTTGCCAGCACCAGCTTGCGGTAAGAAAACTCGCCCGACGTGGTCAGCACCGTTTTGGATTGCGCGTTGATCGATTCGACTTTTGAACGGGTATGTATCACCGCGGCAAGCTGCGCCGCCATTTGCTCCGCCGTGGACAACACCAGTTGCGCGGGGGTTTTGCCTTTGGCCAGCGCGTTGGACAGCATCGGCTTGGAATAGGACTCTCCCCCATCGGCGGTGATCAGGTGCAGGGGTATTTCCTTATCCAGTTTGCGAATTTCCTTGGCGAGGTTATAACCCGCCAGGCCGGTGCCAATAATGACGATAGGATTCATGTTTTAACCTTAAAGTGCATGAAACATTTATTGTCAGTAACGATAATTAACAGTGGCAGAGAAATAATCCATGACTTTTGATACACGAACCGGTTAGCATGGTTCATCACCGGTATTTCACACAACTCAGCGCACTGTTTACGATCGCCTTGCGCAATACTTCAATCGCCTTGGGACGCGGGAAACTGGTCCGCCACGCCAATGCCACACAACGTTTCGGTTCCGGATTTTTCAGGCGTTTAATTTGCAACAGCCGCCGCGCATATTTGTCCGTGCCCGCCGTGGTGCACGGCAACACAGTTACGCCAATCCCCGACACCACCATATGCCGAATGGTTTCAATGGAGCTGCCCTCGATCGTTTGATTAAAGGCGCTCCCGCTAACGTTGGCATCGCGGCATTCCGGACACGCCTCCAGCACCTGTTCCCGAAAACAATGGCCCTCGCCCAGCAGCAGCAAATTTTCCCTGGCCAGATCCGTGATACGAAGGCTTTCTTTTTGCACCAAGGGATGCGACGCGGGAAGTACGGCCACAAAGGGTTCATCATACAAGGGCAAGGTCACCACGCCGGGTTCGTCAAACGGCAAGGCGATAATGATGGCATCCAACTGCCCGGCTTTGAGTTTTTCCCGCAGGCGGGCTGTGAAGTTTTCTTCAATCACCAGGGGCATGTTGGGCGCGTTTTTCCGCAGCTCGGGAATAATGTACGGCAGCAAATACGGCCCGATGGTGTAGATCGCGCCAATGCGCAAGGTACCGGCTAATTGGTCCTTCCCCACCTGAGAAATCAGTTTGAGTTTTTCGGCCTCTTCCAGCACCCGCTGCGCCTGCGCGACGACCTGTTCGCCGACCGGGGTGACGCTGATATCCTGCCTGGAGCGTTCAAAAATATCGATCCCCAGTTCCTGCTCCAGTTTTTTAACCGCGGCGCTCAAGGTAGGCTGACTGACATAGCAGGACTCCGCCGCCCGGCCAAAGTGGCGTTCCCGGTACACCGCGACGATATAACGTAGTTCTGTAAGTGTCATGACAGGCCCGTTCCGAGGCACGCAAATGGAATTGACGATCCCAACTGACCGGTTTTGTCATCGCAAACGAAAAGCCGGGATTCGAACTGATTAATAACGGCTATTGTGACCTGAAACGCCGCGTTTTAAAACAGCGGGTTTGGCATTACCTGCCTGGGCTCGCGCGATAAGGCGGTGCAGCATGAGCGATGGATTGCATCAATCGCCTAATGCTCAGTGACCAAGGCCGCCGTTTCAATGCCTGCACACGCCAGGACGCACGCAACACCAACGTGTGCCGACAAAACGTATGCCACCAAATAGTCCGCCGGGTTTTTCCGATCCATAAATAACGACGCGATATGGCCTAAATCGATACGAACTGACTATTGCTAGCACTCTCTGTAACGAGAACAATAACTGATTGCAGGCGGGTGCTGTGGCCTGTTATTAGCGTCCATGCCCCCACTGGTTTACGGACAATAACCGTGCAATAATTCCTTTCCCACACCCCTATATGTGGTTATCTACCCGACAATTGTAGAGCGAACAGTAAAAGAATACCCATAACAACGCATAACAACTGAGGATTCACAGGCTCTGCACCATCAGTTGTCTTGCAGTTGTCTTGCAGTTGTCTTGATCCAGTTAAGAGGAAGCATCGGTGACCCGGAATAACTTTCCCTGTTTAGCAACAATTTTTCGCTTATTAATAGTAGTGTGGTTACTCTCTTGCATGGTGACAAGCTGCAGCTCAACGAAAAAAGCCCTTGGCCTGGTCAACAAAATCGATATCACTATCAAGGCGGACAAGGATGTAAACCCCGATGCGCACGGTAATCCGTCTCCGGTCAGGGTGCGGTTCTATGAATTGTCCGACGCGGCGAATTTCCGCAAGGCGGATTTCGCAAGCCTGCTGAACAACGATCAGGCGGCCATCGGCGATCAGAATCTCGGACGTGAAGAATTTGAATTAAAACCGGAAGCACTTCACACAATCGCGCGCGGGGTAAAACCGGATACCCGATACTTAGGGATAGTGGCGGCTTACCACAACGTGGATAAAATCAAATGGCGCGCTATCATTTCCATTAATACAGACGACACCACGGTCGCGGTGGTGAATTTAGGGAAAACCGGAATGACCGCAGCAAACAACCTGATCGAAAAATAACGGCCACAACGGCCACGCATTCCGGATCAAAAGAACACTACATACCATGATTTATTACCACTTTATCCACAACCACAACAACGCCTGGAGTCTGTAGCCATGTCAGGGCAAAAATCATATGCCTGGTTTTCCGCGGCGGCTACGGATGTAGGCTATGTGCGGCAAATTAACGAGGATGCTTATCTGCAGCGCGCCGATATCGGCTTATGGGTGGTGGCCGATGGCATGGGGGGACATCACGCGGGGGATGTGGCGAGTTCCAGTATTGTGGAAATCCTCGATGAAACACAGCCCCACGACCAGTTAAGCGACTATGTCGACGAAGTGCAAGACCGCATTATCATCGCCAACAACGAACTGATACGCCTGGCGCGGCAGCACGCCGACAATCGAACCATTGGCAGCACCGTGGTCGCCATGATCGCGCTCGACGGACACTGCGCATTTTTGTGGGCGGGCGACAGCCGCGCCTACCGCTGCCGGGACCAGCAGTGCGTGCAGCTCACCCGCGACCACAGCCAGGTGGAGGAAATGGTGCAACAAGGCTTGTTGCTCCCCGAAGAAGCGGAACAACATCCGGCATCCAACGTGATTACACGCGCGGTGGGCGCGGCGGACAAGCTTTGTGTGGATGTCACGTTTGAAGAAGCCCAGCTTAACGATACCTATTTGCTTTGCAGCGACGGCTTGAACAAGCATGTCACCAACGCGGAAATCGCGCAATTCCTGCAACACGAAAACGTGGAGGAAATCGCCCGGCAACTGGTGGAAACCACCTTGCAACGGGGCGCGATTGATAATGTTACCGTCATTGTCATACGCGCCCTGGATGACAGCCATGGCTGATTTACTTAACAACATCGGCCTAACAACACCAGCGTAACACCACCGGCGCGATCAAAACGTCCCAAGCGAAATAACCGTGACCAGCGACGAACCGAATTACAACCAGCGTATCCAGGCCATTCATCGCGAACTGGGTATTCCCCTGCATTACGCCCATGACCGTAATCTTCAGTTGTTTGAGGAAGCGCTTTCCCTGGTGACGGCGGAAATTGATCCCAACGGCAAGATCCACCGTTTAACCGAAGCTGCCAACCAGCGCTGGAAAGCCATGAAACACGCCGCCGCCAAAGACGGCCTTCCGTTAATCCTCGTGTCCGGCTTTCGCGGCGTCGATTATCAGGCTGGATTAATCCGGAAAAAATTGGACCAGGGACAAATCATTGACGACGTGCTGAAGGTGCTGGCCGCGCCGGGCTATAGCGAACATCACACCGGCCGCGCGATTGATATCACCGCGCCCGATTGCCCACCCTGCTCGGAAAAGTTTGAACATACGGATGCCTTTGCCTGGTTAACCATGTGCGCCGGGGAATTTGATTTTAGCCTCTCCTTTCCCCGAGGCAACCGTTACGGGTTTATCTACGAACCGTGGCATTGGGCCTTTCACAACAAACCCGAGCTTTTAACCTAGAATCCGCAGTTGGACGCGGTGGAGTGTGCGATTTTCAGAGTGCAGGGCTAGGCGCTGCGCTCTATGGAAGGGAATGCGGAATGGTCGTTCCATTCCAAGGAGTTGCAACGCCGCCATGCGCTTTGACGATC
>DATCIR010000074.1:0-8704 GCA_036507695.1 Gammaproteobacteria bacterium | reverse complement strand
GCTCAAGCTCCTGTTTCTCTTTTGCCAGCCGTTGTTGTTCGTGAAGAACGGCAATCGCGCTATTTAACGCCTTGCGTTCGTTGTCCAGGCGATCTTCATAACCACGATAGCGCCCGGCGTTTTCCAGTAAACCTTGCGCGGTGGTAAATTGGTTTTTCCTGCGCTGTTGGGAAATTTGCGTCAAGTACAGAGCTACAATTTCCATCTCGGTTTGAATTAACCACGGGTCCTCCAGACCGGCCAACTGCCTGCCGGACTGGATCTGTTGCCAGACCTCCGATTCCCACAGCGCGGTAAACACCGGCTCCGCCAGCAATTTTCCCAGCCGCTCCTTGAATAGATCGATCTTGATTTGTTGTTCGAGCTGCGCTTTGAGTTGCGCGGGAGTAACGCCTTTTTCATAAAAATACTGCATATACACGCCGGCGCCGATCGCCACAATGACAATCACCGCGAACCACTTTTTCAGCTTCGAGCTTTTCTCCTGGGTGAAATCCCATAAAAATTCATAGATCGAACCGGTACGTTCGTCACGGCTAAATGCCAGGGTCTGCTTTAACGCTTTCCACTGCTGCGGGGTCAAGGACTTGATGCGTTTGGGCCGGAGTTTTTGCTCCATGGCCTGATCAGCCGGGATACGCTTATAGGGGTGCTCCCCGCCATACATTTCGTAGACAATACAGCCCAGTGCGAATATATCATCCTGGGTCGTTGGCGTTGCGCCGCGCAGCATTTCGGGACTGGCATAGGCCGGGGTCAAAGCGCCCAGCGTGGCTGGATCAAAAATTGATTTGTCATCTTGGTGAGCCAGCACGTCAGCCTGGGCTACGGCGCGCGCGATACCAAAGTCAAACACCTTGGTAACACCGCTGTTGGTGACAAAGACATTACCGGGCTTTAAGTCCGCATGAACCACATATTCCTTATGCGCATGTTCCAGCGCCGCGCAAATATCTTTGAGTATCCTGTCCGCCTGCTCCTTCGCCAAGCCCACGCCTCTATTTTCCCGGAGCAGTTTATCCAGCGGTGTACCTTCCATGTATTCCATGGTCATAAACACCGTATCACCATCCCGGTCGAAGTCATGCACGTTCACAATATTCGGGTGGGCAATGCGCTGGGATTTTCCAGCTTCCCGCTGCAATGCAATGAATGCGTCCGGATGCTGACGGAAGTCTTCACTCAAAATCTTAACGGCGATGTAAGGATTCCTGTCCTTGGCTTCGACCTTACGTTTGTCGATTGCTTTATACACCACACCCATGCCACCGACACCCAGGGTCTCATCCAGCACAAAACGGTTTTTTATTGTGATCTTTTGAATAGGCCGGGCTTGGGGTATGGCGGGCGTTTCGCCTTTGGGCGCGGCAAACGGCAAGCCCCGCGCCGGGGGTTGCTCCGGCTGTTTCGCGGCGCGGAAAAAATCTTCACTCCGGGCACGGGACTGATTGCCCGCGCCGGGGGCGGCTTTGCCGGCGGATTTTGGCGTTAACGACTCTGGTTTTATTCGCGTCGCGTCATTCGGGTAATTAACACGCGTAACACTGGGATCCGGTTTGCCGGCGCCGGCCTTCTCATAACTCAGCGGCGCGGGTTTAGCGGTCGGCTGTATCCGGGTCTTATCCGGTGGTGCTGCATCTTTTTTTGCATCTTTAATGCGGGTACGGTCAGGATCATTTTTCAAATCCGGCGATTCATCATTGGACTTCGTCACTGCTGGTACCTGCTTATTATGGATTTTCGAAAATAGGTAATAAGTTATAAGCGTTAAGCATGTATTGCTTTTCCGTCCGCACGCACGACGACGGCGGACACATTATCATTGGCATTGTTGGCCAGCGCGCTGTCGATTAACCCCTCTGCGCATAGCTGCGGGTCCGCGTGTTGTAACTTCGCGGTTATTTCATCGTCGCGCACACTGTTGTATAAACCGTCGCTGCACAATAAAAAGGTATCCTCCGGTTTTACATCAAATACACAATTATCCAGATACAAATCGGCGCACGCGCCGACAGCGCGGGTAATAACATTGGATTGAGGATGCTTGCGGGCCTCTTCCGGCAAGAGGATCCCTTCGTCAATCAGTTCTTCCACACGGCTGTGATCCTTGGATAGCCGCTGGAGTTTGCCGCCGCGGTACTGATACAAACGTGAATCACCAGCCCATAGGCAGACACCGACCTGCCCCCGGATAATCAGCGCGACCACCGTGCTGCCGAGCATGCGTCCCTCGATAATCATCATGGAATGTTGCTGAATACGGCGGTTTACCTCCCGCAATTCATTGTCAACGCTTTCCACAAACTGACTAAGCCGGCTCATCGATGGCAGGTTTCCCAGGGAGTGGACAATCATCTGACTCGCCACTTCGCCCGCTTCGTACCCGCCCATGCCGTCCGCGACGGCCCAAATACCCAATTCATTTTTACCGAAAACGGAATCTTCATTGATTTTGCGCACCATGCCCACATGGGTTTTGGCCGCTGAGCGCCACCACAGGTTCTGCTCGCCGTTGGCTGTTTGCTTTAATTTGTGATTAACCGGCGCGGGTAACATGATCAGAGTACAAGCTCTTCGGATTCCATGGCATCCGCCGCCAATTGAAAGGGCATATTCCAGTTCCATCGTTTCCAGTCACCCTGCAACATGCCGGCGGCGCCTCCCAGGCTGGGCAAGCCCTGGCTGATTAAAAATGACGGTTGCACCTGATCAGAGCCCTTACTATGCCACAAACTATAACTTGGAAACTGCCGCGACATTAGCCAATCCAGCAGCACCGAATTAGTGGATGAAGGAAGCTGCTCTTCAAAATCCATAACCAGCGCCAGATTGCCCTGGGCGGCGCTTTCAGCCAACGCCAGGGACTGATCTTTACGGTAGTAATAAGGACGGTTTTCGAACGGATGGTGCTGCAGTTTTTCCATCAGGGTATCGGCGTTATATTCGTTTTGCAGCGCGTCAAGGGCGATTTCCTCGATGGCTTCGAACCAATTGGCTTGCGCTGAAATGATATCCACCAGATTGCTCTCGTTCTGCAATCTATTAACCACGCAAAACGGGAAATAACGTCCCACACTATCGACGCTTGGCATCATCACGCCAACCCAGGCGTTGCCATCCACACAGCCGCGTGACAGGGCGAAGCGCCAGATCGGACCCGTCAAATAGGTATTCAGCCAGTCATCGGTCAATTGCTCCTGGCTCGACGCGATAAACCCCTGCAGCCACTCATCCCAATAGTTGAGAAATGCCGATGGCAGGTTCCGGCTGATAAAATCCCCGTGAGCGGGCAACTTGCCATAGATCCCGCACATGTTATTGCTGTCGGTCATAGTTGTTCCGGGAAATTAAAGTTACTCAAAATATTGGTATCAAATGGATTTGTCACGCTGTCTGCCTTTATCTGGAACTGCGCCTGTTTACCTTCCAGCTCAAGCAACAGGTCATAAATATTGGCCGCAGTGGTTTTACGCGGCCTGGCGTCCTGTAACAACCGGAACCAGCCCCAGGGTCCCTCGTATTCCTTCAGTGCGTGCTTGTCATCCAGGCCGATAAATCGCATGCGCACAAAGTCTGTTTCGTCAGTTCCGGGCCAGGCTATATCCTGCCAGAACTTGGGACCGTGACTGTACGCGACTTGCTGTCCGCCAAAATTCAACTCGAAACGGGCCACGGATTTATCCATCGAGACCGGCCTGATCTGGAAGCGGATACTGGGGGCTTCAGGATTGGCTCGGAAGAATATCTTGCGAATGGATTCCGCGCGCTGCAATTCACCGACGGCCGCGCTGGAAAAATACATGCTGCGTTTATCAATATTTATGGTTCGCCATTTGTTGCGCACATCGATAAACGGATTGATATGTTCAGCAACAAACGTATCCAGTGTGCCGCCGGTTTTGAAAAAATCACTGAAGTCGGTCAGCGTTAGCTCCTGTTGTGATTTCGCCGACATGGGGAAACGATTCGCCAGCGCATGCTGGTATTTGCTGGCAACCAGGCTGCGCCATTCACTGTTAATGTGTTGCTTGGCTGAGTTCAACGTGACTTTCCAGGATTCATCGGCAATCGAGTATAGCCAGTTGTTCACCGGTTCCGGCGCCTTGGCCGCGATTGCCCGTAATTTACGGATCGAGTCCGCGTCGCCGCTTTGAAACCGCGCTTTCGCGGCGTTATAGGCCGCTTTAGAGGAATCCGCCGAGATGCTCAGTTCATAAAGGTAGGTCCGCACGTCGTCCACGGACTGCAGTATTTTCCCAATCGGCGCCGGCTGCTGGGGTGTTTGCCAGCTCAGCTTGTTGAGCTCCTTAAAGGCGACATCCACCTGGTTACCCTGCAATTTGGCGGCAGCCAGGCTGGAAGCGGATTTTATCAGGGATTTACCGGAGTTCTCCCCGGGAATTTCCAGCAAGGCGTGCAAATTAAATCCGGTGTGGTTGGATGTGGTCTTCAGGATATTGACGATGGGCGAATACACCGGGTCGGCGAAAACCGCCAGTACATCGACCCCCTGCTGCAGGCTGGTAAATTCGGCGACTTTAATAGAGGACAACGCGCTTCGCCAGCGTGTGGTGTATTCTTTCAAATAAAAGTCGTTTACTTCTTTTGAAATACCTTTGAGATCCTCCCGTCTGAAATCCACGTTAGCGGTATCACCCAGCACCCAATTATCTTTCAGGATGGCGGAGATAACCGATGATTCGGCGCTTAGGTCAACATCATCATAGCCATCTTTGGTGAACAGCACCGGCAGCATCAACGCGGCTTGATTGGTGCTGGCGAAGCCGTTATTCAATACGTCGCCAAACAGGTTATTAAGGTCCACTTTACGCGCATAGGTGGGACTGG
Organism: Gammaproteobacteria bacterium; assembly: GCA_036507695.1. Classification (GTDB taxonomy): domain Bacteria; phylum Pseudomonadota; class Gammaproteobacteria; order SZUA-152; family SZUA-152; genus JAKEGK01. The sequence goes on along the minus strand of DATCIR010000074.1, from coordinate 3,856 downwards.
TGCGCACCCGGCTATAGATTCGCTGCGAGGGTGGCACCTTTAATAACTCCCTGCGGCTTTGCGCAATCAGTTGTATATCCAGTTCGGTAGCATCCAGTGGCTGCGCCAACAGGGATTTGAGATGGCTGGACAATTGACTCTTTATCGAGGCCTGTCCATGCAGGGACGTCTCCCAGCGCGCCTCAAACCATTCAGCAATCTGCTCCGGCGCCAGATGTTGAACTTCCTCAAACATATAGTAGAAGCGGAAGGTTTCATATAACTCGCCCTTTTTATCCGGCTGTTGGATGAGTTGCTGGATTTCATTGGCGAGATAACGCTGGATGCGCGGCAAGAACAATAACTGAAGTTGCAGGTGATAGGCGTGTTTGGCCGCTTTATCCACGGACGGATCGTACATTCCCACCCGCACCAGCCAGGGATGTTCCTCCTGCTCGTAAACCTGGCTGGTATCGCGCAAGGCATTGAGCGCCGGTAAGGTGGTAAGGATATCCGACCTCGCACTGGCGACTTTGACCTGTTCCTGGTTAAAACGGTCAACACCGGCCTCAATTTGCGCCAGCAGGGATTTGTTGCTCATGATGCTGGACGTCCAGGCGCCCACCAGGGCCACAATCGCCGCGGTCAACGCCGCATATCCGCCGCGCCGCATCCAGAGCATGGCCCGCTCGAATTTCTGGTTAATACCGGCGATTTCCGCTTCCGGAAAAATAATGTCTTTGAACAACTGATTGATAAAGTAACTTTTACCCTGATCCACCGGGAGTTGCGCACTCTCGCGCGGCAGGCCCATCGTGGCCGTGATAATACTCATCATGCGGTCGATCGGGGTGCCATCCTGAGTGCCGCTGGATAAATAAGCCCCGCGAAGATAGGGCTGCATGTGATAACGGCTGGCGGTAAACACCTGTTTCAGGAAATTGGTAAGTATCGGCTTTAAAATTTCCATTTGCTGTGGAAACGCCTCGATTGCGCCGCGCCGGTTGGGATCCCGTTCCTGATGTATGCGCCATAACAACCTGTCATTGAGGCGGTCGATCAGCAAATTATATTCACTGGCGAACCAGTCAATGTCCGCGGACGCGGTGGCGGCCTGCAGGTCGCGAAACGTCACGCCCCAGACCTGTTCGCGTTCCACACGGCTCAAATCTTCAAAATATTCACTGAAGCCGGACACCAGGTCGCATTTTGTGAACATCACGTACAGCGGAAAGCGCATTCCCAGTTCTTCCATGAGTTCATCGATACGGGCGCGGATCGTGCGCGCGTGCTGGATGCGTTGTTCTTCCGTCTGGATCAATAAATCCGCGATGCTGATGGCGATAATGGCGCCGTTAATCGGACGGCGCGGCCGGTTTTTCTTTAACAGGTCTAGAAAGCCGTGCCATGCCGCGCTGTCCACCACGCGATGACTGTCCTGCGTGGTATAACGCCCCGCGGTATCAATCAGCACGGCGTCATTGGTAAACCACCAGTCACAATTGCGCGTGCCACCAACGCCTTTCAGCGCGCCTTTACCCACTTTGTCGGCCAATGGGAACTCCAGTCCGGAATTCACCAGCGCCGTGGTCTTTCCTGAACCGGGCGGACCGATAATGATATACCAGGGCAATTCATAAACCGCCTTGTTGCCATATTTGCCTTTGAATTTGAGTTTTTTCAATGCCTGCATGGCTTGCGTGAACCGCTCACGCAACACCGTTAATTCTTCCTGGCTTTGGTTCGGTTGCAGGTCAGCACTTTGTTTCTGGGATTCCTCGATGCCCTCGATCAATTCCTTGTTCTGTTTGTTGCGTTGCACCTGGGCGCGCAGGTTATTCAAGCCCCACAGCAGCAACAAGATGATAATGGCGATCAGGCGGGAAACTTCCGGGGCCAGCGGAGCGTAGCCCGACGCGCCAAAATGCACATGCTTACCGCCAAACCAGATGATAAACGCGAGCGCAATCAGGCCAATGAAACTGATGACCCGTTTGTCCTTGAAAAATCCGATTATTCGTTTCATGCAATTATCCAGTTCATATCGCTACAACGTTTTGTCATAATTTAACGATTACCGTCATATACTCAGTATTGTTGTTAAACGCGTCAGGGAGTGGCCGGCTTGGTGGTGTTCTTATTAGTGTTCTTATAAGTATTAGTGGCCTGCTCGGCGGATACCACAATATCCGTCAGGCGTTGTTCGGCGTGCGCGGACGAGCTATACATCCACACCCGGAAGCCGAAATAAATCAGCATTAACAGCGCAACGACTGAACTGGCAACCACCCAGAACGGAACGTAATCCGTCAACCGGTTGCGGTTGACAACCCGGCTGTGCCAGGTGGGCGAGAGCTCCCGTTCAAACTGCCCGCGGTAACCGCGGATGGTCTGAAACAGTTCATCACGGATATTTTCAATGTGATCCCTGCCATTGTGCAGGACATCGTATTTGCCCTTGAAACCGAGGCTCAAGCATAGATACAGCAATTCCAGCATGTGGAGATTTTCCGCGGGCATTTCCTTCATGCGGTCCAGTATCATAAAGAACTTTTCACCGCCTCCGGTTTCATTGTGAAAGGTATTCAGCAAGGAGCGCTGGGGCCAGGCGCTTTCACTGCCCCAGGGTGTCTTTAACACGGCTTCGTCCAGTCCCGCGCACAGCACATACCGCGCCGCCAGTACAATCTCGGGCCGTTCGCCGTCGTTTTTAGCGCGCGATTCAAATTCCTTGATTTCGCCACATAAGCGCTGGAACAACCCGTTCACATCATTGTGCGAAAACGTGGTGCGGAGTTTGCCTAACAATACCAGCAAGGTGGATGCGGCGTTTACCAGCGGATTGATACCGCGGTAAGTCTGGATATGGCCGGCGCCGAGTGAAACTTGCGTTTGATTGTCCCGATAGGCGGCCGCAGTTGATGGCGGCTGGGTATAATCCTGCCGCCCCGGCGTTGGTATGTTGCGCCTGCCGGGTGTCGGCCTTAGCGTGGTCCGGTCGCCACTATTCCGTTGTGGCATGCCACGCATAATAGTTTTATCGCCATCCGGGTCGTCAAAATCTTTCATATCAATTTTTCCTTACAGTCATTATTCCCGGACGGCCCATAACTCCAGTTCCAGGTTGGGGTATTCACCGCCAACGTGAACGGCAAATCCGCCTGATTGTTGCAGCTCGCGCCAGAATTCGCTATTGCGGTTCAGTTCAAAATAGGCAAACCCGGAATGATACGGAATTTGCCGGGGCGCAACCGGCAACGCGGATAACTGGATTCCCGACATACTGACATTGACCAATTGCCGGATGCGTTCCACCGGCGCGATGGTGGTTTGCGCCGGGAAACGCCCCCGCACCGCGTCGCTGGGCATATCCGCTTTGACTGCCAGCACGAACTGGGCGGTATCGAGCAGGGTACGGTCGGTAATCTGGGCGACACGGATACCGTATTTGCGCAGCTTCAACGGCAATGCAATAGCACGTTGCTCGAACACCATGCTTAAACATTGACGCAGCCCGCTCATTACCGGGCCAAAACTGACCTGCAATTCATCGTGCACATAGTTGGGCATTACCGGCGGCCGTTTATTGGGCGCGGTAAACGTGGAAAATTCGCCGAGCAATTGCAGCAGCTGGTTAAATAGTTGTTGCGGATGAATACCCTGCTGCAGGCTAAACTGCTGAATCAACGGTTCGCAGCGATTAATCAATTGCAGCATCATGTAATCCGCAACCTGGGCGGTACCGGCGCGGTGTGAATCCACCATGCGTCCGGCGGTGGCTTCACCCCGTTGATGCAGCATGCCCGCAAGTTCGTTGACAAATCCTGTCAACACCCTGGATGCCTTGAATGAAACACAAGGCGGCACATAGTCGTTA
>DATCIR010000073.1:0-20153 GCA_036507695.1 Gammaproteobacteria bacterium | reverse complement strand
GGTTGAAATCGCCTTGCTTTAGCCGCCGCAAACAGCCGCTGCTGTAATTGATGGCGCCGGTCAGCGGTTGGTTGAGTTCGTGGGCCAATCCGGCCGCCATTTCACCCATGGCGCTCATCCGGCCGATCCGGGCAAACTCCGACTGATGGCGCTGCTTTTCCTCGATGGCTTCCTGTTTTTCAATCTCACTGCCAATCCACTGGGCCATTACTTCCAGAATATTGTGGTCCCAGTGGGTGTAACAAGCGTCCCGTACCTCCGTGTCCGCGAATTCCAAAATGCAATGCGGTGTTCCTTTCACAAAAACCGCCGTTGCCAAATAACTGTTAAGGGGTTTGCCCTTGGTATTGATCGGGCCGCAATCCGTGGCGCTCAAGTCCGGAATATCCAGCATGGTGTCCGGCTGGTCGAGCAGCGCAGTGATGCAGGATCTATTCAGCGGCCCCTGCAGCCCGGCGATCAACGCCTCGTGCCCGGCGGTAGTGCAGGTCTTGCGGTCGTTGCCAACAATGCTCGATAAATTCGCCACCGCGGTTTGGTAGTATTCCCGGCTGGTGCCCAGCAGCTTTGTCAATTTCTCATCGTGCGATAAACGGGGAGCACTGGTAATGTCGACCAGTTTGTGTAACGTTAGCTGGCTTTTTTCCAGGGACTTGTTGGCCTGTTCAATCTCATTGGTCCGGGCAATGACCCGGTGTTCCAGCGTATCCTTGTATTCCGCCAGTTTCGCTTCGGATTGTTTACGTTCGGTGATTTCATCCCGCAATTTGTGCTCGGTTTCCCGCAGCCTGCGATTAGTATTGGAGATATACAAAACCAGGATAATGAGCAAAATGACCACCAGCGCAGTAGCAAACAACCACTTCGCGTATTTTCTTGCGATCGCGGGCAGGGAGGTTTCACGTAACACCTCATACGGCCCGATCTGCAACACCTGCATCATTTCGTGCACTGATGAGTAATCTAACGGAACGGTCCAGCCGGCGGTTCGTGACGCGATGGCGGCGGGGTGCTCGCCCGGCATCGCCAGCAATGCCAGGGTGACTTTGGTGGCCAACTCCTGTGACGTGTTCTTGTTTTTTGCGAAAGGCCACTCCGGGTATAAACGGGTGCTCAACGGAAAATGGTAGCCTTCGATATACTGCTGATTGAGAATGCGGAAGTCGGATAGTTTAAACCGGCCGGAATCCACCATGCGCATCAGCGTTTCCGACCGTAAAGTGGCGGCATCAATCCGGCCCTCAAACACCGCCATGGCGGCCTGGTCCTGGGGAAATCCGACAAATTCCAGGCGGGAGAAGTCCGTAAAGGGATCAATACCGTGTTCAGCGAGTTCCCGCCATGCCATTTGAAAGCCGCCAAACGCTTCCGGGCTGATCGCCATAAATGTTTTACCCTTCAGATCCTCGAGTGATTGAATGGCGGTATTGCCGGCATTGGCGATAATCACGGCGCCGAAGCGGGTTACAATATGCCCGGACTGCCGGGACTGCATGGTGGCGATACGGGAAACACCGTAACGTGACTCAAGTTCAACATAGTGTCCGGGATTGGTTAGCACAAACTGAACCTGTTCTTCCGCCACCGCTGCCGCCATATCAGTCAAATTAAGCGGCTTTAATTGAAAACGGTAGCCGGGAATGTTTTGTGTTAAATAATCCGCCGTGGCGCCCCAGCGGCTCATCGCCCGCTCCTCGCCGCGATAGGACAATACTCCTAGGTAAACGATTTCTTCAGCCGCAGCGCCGGGCTCGGCGTATAGCGCAGGGCTGTGCGGCAGAAACAGGAGCGGAATCAACAGCGGAACCAACAATTGCGGAAGAGCTAACATCTGTGAAACCCGGTACCGAAAGCAGTGAATTTTCATGGTAACGATAATATAGCAACAAATTTTAATACAAATATAGTTTTTAATTTTCGATGACGGAAGTATACCGGATAGGATAAGATTTTCGCCGCGCGTGGAATAAAACGGTTTCAGAGAATTCTTACAACAAATCCATTTGGACAGCTGCAGGATTTGTTTTGTAAGTTGTTCACCGGTCCGGTATTTTCCCATTTACAAACTTCTGTACAAGCCAAGGCGTTTTGGTACACTTTGTAGTCTTTCTCCCTACATCAATAAAATTCAGGCTTCAAATCACTTATGAATATTTCACTGCGAATTGCCGAAGAACTTGGCGTCAAACAATCCCAGACCGACGCCGCCATTGCACTATTGGATGAAGGGGCCACGGTTCCGTTTATCGCCCGCTACCGCAAGGAAGTCACTGCCGGCCTGGATGATACCCAATTGCGTAACCTGGAAGAGCGCTTGACCTATTTGCGCGAATTGGAAGAGCGCCGCGCCGTGATTTTAAAATCCATTGACGAACAGGAAAAACTCACCCCGGAATTAACCGCGGCGATTCTGGACGCTGACACCAAAACCCGCCTCGAGGATTTATACGCCCCGTATAAACCCAAGCGGCGCACCAAGGCGCAAATCGCGCGCGAAGCCGGCATCGAGCCCTTGCTGGATCTGCTATTGAGTAATCCCGCCCAAGACCCCGCGTTAGCAGCGGAGAAATATCTCAATGCCGAAGCCGGATTCACCGACGGCGCCGCCGTGCTGGAAGGCGCGCGGCAGATTTTTATGGAACGCGCGGGCGACGACGCCGACCTGGTCGGCCAATTGCGCGACTATGCCTGGGAAAACGCGCTGCTGACATCGACCGTAATCAGCGGCGAAGAACAAAAAGGCGCGAAATTCTCGGATTATTTTGCTTATTCCGAACCGTTCAAAAACGTGCCCTCGCACCGGGCGCTGGCCCTGTTTCGCGGGCGTGATGAAGGCGTGTTGCGCATCAAGATGCAGATTGCCGGACAGGATGACCTGCAGAGCATTGCGCAACTGGGCGTCTGCGATAACATGGTCGCCAAACATTATTCAATCGCACAACAAAAGCGCGCCGCCGATAACTGGCTGTTGGACTCGGCGCGCCTGGCCTGGCGCATAAAAGTCGCGCTGCGCATTGAAGTGGAGTTGTTATTGCGGTTACGGGAAAGCGCCGAAGCCGAAGCGATCCGCGTGTTCGGTGAAAACATTCGCGACCTGTTGCTCGCCGCGCCGGCCGGCATGCGGGTGTGCATGGGGCTCGACCCCGGTTTGCGTACCGGGGTTAAGGTGGTGGTCGTGGACCAGACCGGCAAGTTGCTGGACTACATCGCCATTTTTCCACACGCGCCGAAAAATCAGTGGGCGCAATCGATTGCAGTGTTGGCCGCGCTATGTATCAAGCATAAGGTGGATCTGGTCAGTATTGGCAATGGCACCGCTTCGCGCGAGACCGATAAGCTGGTCAGCGAACTGATGCAACGCTATCCGGAGTTGCGCCTCACCAGCCTGGTTGTCAGCGAAGCCGGTGCTTCGGTGTATTCCGCATCGGCGCTCGCGGCCAAGGAATTTCCCGACCTGGATGTGTCATACCGCGGCGCGGTTTCCATTGCGCGCCGTTTGCAGGATCCACTGGCGGAACTGGTAAAAATCGAACCCAAATCCATCGGTGTTGGCCAGTATCAACATGATGTCAACCAAACACAACTGGCGCGCAAACTGGATGCCGTGGTGGAAGACTGCGTGAACGCGGTGGGCGTGGAGGTGAACACCGCTTCCGCGCCTTTGCTGGCGCGGGTCGCGGGTTTAAGTGACACACTGGCCGCCAACATTGTCGCGTTTCGGGAGCAACATGGCGTGATTGAAAGCCGGCAGCAGTTGCTTAAAGTGCCGCGCCTGGGACCCAAGGCATTTGAACAAGCGGCCGGGTTCCTGCGCATTCATAACGGCGCCAACCCGCTGGATGCATCCGCGGTGCATCCCGAAGCTTACCCCGTGGTGGAAAAAATCCTGAAAGCGAGCCAGCGTAACATCACCGACGTAATCGGCGACAGCAAATTCCTGAAAAGCCTTGCCGCCAACGACTTTGCCGATGAGCAGTTTGGCGCCGTGACGGTGCGGGACATCCTGCAGGAACTGGAAAAGCCGGGGCGCGATCCGCGCCCGGAATTCAAAACCGCGCGTTTCAAGGAAGGTGTCGAGACACTGGCGGATCTGGAAGAAGGCATGATACTGGAAGGCGTGATTACCAATGTCACCAACTTCGGCGCGTTTGTGGATATTGGCGTGCATCAGGATGGTTTGGTGCACATCTCGGCCTTGGCCGAATCCTATGTGAAGGATCCGCGCGACGTGGTGAAAACCGGGCAAGTGGTTAAGGTCAAGGTCATGGAAGTGGACCTGCCGCGCCAGCGTATCGCGCTATCCATGCGCCTGACGGACGCCGTGGAAGGCGGCGCTAAAAACGCGGAAAAACCCGCTAAAACCGGGGGTAAACCGGCGCGCCAGGCGCCAAAGCCAGTCCAACCCAAGAACAAACCCGCCGCGCCGGTTAATTCGGCAATGGCGCAGGCGTTTGCAAAATTAAAGGGCCCTTCCCAGGTATAGTCGTAGTGAGTGCATGTCAGCATATATTGAGCGCTTTGCCAAGAATATGCTGGCGCGTAAGCAAAATAAGAACATGATTAATGTGTATGGCGCATTTCGGCCAGAAGCTGGCGCCAAGATTTTTATTGCATTTCTTTAAAGCGGACTCTGGAAATAAATCTGTCCCCTTTTACTGTGTCCCCTTTTACTGTCCCCTTTTACTCTTGCTGTCCGAGTGCATGCGATTGTTAGGGCATAACCAGAGCTTCACAGTTTCTCACCCCTTCGCCATACGGCGAATTAATTTGAGCACAGCCTTGCAATCATCTAGAGCATTATGTTTGCTGTTCGGTAACGGAAGCCACTTTCCCGACTCCTGAAAGGCACGATATGTATGCATTGCACATTCCCATCGGCATACTGGGGGTTCAAGCTTGTAGTGGCCACAAGTGCGTTCTATAACGCCCCTGTCAAAATCTGCTTTGTATGCAATTGCAATTTTTGAATGCAAGGATTCCATTATATTTGAATACTCATCCTTAAATAGCGGCTCGCCTACCACCTCTTCATTTGTGATTCCATGAATATCCGTAGTTCGCTTAGGGATCTTGTAACGCGGACGAAAACGCGATTTATAAACGACTTTTCCGCGCATCGTTATAACAGCAAGTTCTATAACCTCAGCTCGCGAATATTCCAGAAGCCCTGTGGTTTCGGTATCCGCTATAACTGCATCAGATTTCAAAAGCTCTTGTGCCCAAGCAATAGCATCAAGGCGGTTTCCTGCCCAGCGCCTTGGCTTTTCAAGCCAACCTAAATGTATCTTAGATTCAGGAATCCAGGTAGTGATCCAATCTACGTCTAACTTATACTGGTGCTGAGATCGACACATCCATTTTTCAAAAGCTTCCTTGACATGACTTTCTACTTGACGCGCCGTCCATTGATTTACTTTAGCAAGATGTTCTTTTGCCTTATCTGCCAACCCAAGTTGGTTCGCACGGCCAAGATGCATTGCCAAGTGACAGTTTTGGCATATCGGGATTATTCCGACTAGTTTCTGAACCAAATGCTCATCATCATATTGCCATTGCTCATGTAGCTCGAGGTTATCTTCTTTGGCGCCACATATTTTGCATTCAATTGGTGCCTGCCAATCAGGATACGGCAAATCAAGCTTCATAAACTGAGGCTTAGTCTTCGTAGCGCCGAAACCCCATCGAAAAGCGTCCCAATTTTCCCTTGAGATTACTGCGCGCACATTCTTACCCCACATGCTTTCTGGAACTAGCTCTAAGCACAGTGGTTCGAGACTCATCCCAGTGCAACGTTTGTTCATGATTCTTGCGCCATAACGCTCGGCTAACCGGCGCGCGTTTTTAGCGCGTCCGTGTTGAGCAGAATGTTATATTTTTTTTGTTTTAGTAAGATGTCGTAATTCAATATCTGTTAATTCGCGACTGCTGCGATCACCAGTAGTATTAGCATGTATTTGCTCATCAGTTTGGGCTTTCAGGTACGCCCAGTTACTTCTGCCTTTAGTTTTTTTAACTTTATCTAGACTGACTCGTATTCTCTTGCTCATGACTTACTCCTTGGTTTATCCTTTCGACCTACACGTTTAAATTCCTTAAGTTCCTTTTCCGTTGGTACAGGTGCATCCTGGTCACTAATTGCCCTCTCAATTACTTCAGCATCGGTCATCTTATCCAATTCGTCTTTTTTTGTGGCACCTTTCTGTTTTTTAATATCTTCATACTTCACACGCTTAATCGTCATGTTATTTCTCCTTGCTGTAAGAAACAAAGTTACCTTTAGCATATGCGGCTCTTTCTCGTTTATTTGCTTTTCGTGCTGATATAAGCCGAATTGTTGCACCACTGTTCCGTTCAGTATAAACAACAAAAAGAACCCCCTTGTCAGTAGAGCCAATTGTTTGCCAGCGTTCCTCGCCGTACATAAACCGCACATCACGGCGTTCAACTCTATTATCGTCGATAAACACATGCAGCGCGTCCGCAAAATCTACGCAGTGCTTGGCGAAATTAAGTCGATTTTTATCATCATCCCATTCAAATTCCATCTGCATTCTCCTTTAATAAATAAATATAACGTTGCAAATAACTGGTGGGCAAAAGCGAAGCATCGCGTAGTTTTTGACCATCCATGTTAATTTGCCTTGTTAGCTTCTTTCTCTAGAACCATAACTTTTAGTTGTAACTCCATATCAAGGTACAGCTGACTATTGGTATACCACAACCAAAACCCAGAAACGGATAAAGCAAAACCAAACACACTAACAAAAATAGATGCGACGGAGATGAGTTTAAAATGTGCTCGAATGCGAGACATATATTTACTAATGAGCTCGATTTTATATATTGACATAAAAGAATGCTCCCGTAATTTTTTTGCTTCCTCAGAAAGACATTCAATACCGTCCGTACTTTTAGCCAGCCAAGCCAAGTATTCTCCTTGTGCTATATGATTATTCATTTCTTTATCTTTTTCGTAGGCAAACTGGTTTGCTTTTATCAAGAAATAAACTATTGCATAAAATCCAGAAATGAAAATTATAGTGCCGCTAATCGCCATAAACTTATAAAGACTGTCTGTGGGTATTGATGATATATTCATTTTCTAATTACTCAGAAGACAACGACTTCCGTGAGGCGCCGAGGGAAGCGCGCAGCGCTTTCCGAGGTCGCCCTCAAAGGCATAGTTAGGCATTTTCCTGCAAGAACGGAAAATCAAACTCATAGGCCATTTCCACCCTGCGTCGAATGTCTTCGTCACCTTCATCATGCGCTGCCAACGTTAGGTAGAAATTTCTTCCTTCGTGTTTCTTAAAAACTATCCACTCGCCAGTCAGGCTCTTCCTTGCCCGTTCCTCATAGGCCCCTACGGTTGTATGGTGAGCAATGTAACTGACGAAGTCGTCATCCACATACCCGGAAGTATTCCTTTCAAATGCCTGCCGGATTATCAGATCCAGACGAGCCGTCTTTCCGTTCTCATAGCCCAAGTGTATCCCGATGTTCTTCAGGATGAAGCGAGCATCTGTAAAATGTTTCTTGTGAAGTCCGTTCAGAACCGCTCCGTTGAATGGACGTTCTTTTCCGGTTGATGTGCTTCGCTTAATCCCCTCAAGATGTTTAACCTCATCCATTATCCCAAATATGTTCAACACCCTGTTTCTTTCGAGCTGGTAGATCTGAGCGACGAATATCGAGCTAATCCTATCGAGGTCTAGCCCATGAAAAGCGAGGTTGGATTCCGCATACCTGCTTAGTTCTTCCCTTGAAATGGAAACGTTGCCCATCTGAAAATGCCTAACGCCGCAAATCACCGGCGCTAAAAAGCAGAGCGGAGCGACGCTTTTTAGCGTCCGAGTGCATTTGCCTTGTTAGCCGCGTATGACTGCAATTTTTCAAGTGACTGAATTGCATTAATCACTTTTGACTGAATTCCACATTTGTATAACTTTTCGAAACCAAGCTGCTTTTGAGTAAGCAAATGCGCTAAACGTTTTTCTGTAAAAAAATAATCGCAATATGGCAATGCTGTCGTTGCATGCCTAAAGTCGTGAAAGTCATGATCCTGGAATTTTTGCTTTTTATCCCATCTGACAGAAGCATGTAATGCCGAAGAAATTCGAATGAACGGCATCGCTTTACCGACTTTATTCAAGCGAAACAGGTTGTAAATTGTGTTGCCCATAACGCGCTTAGTTTCATCTCTATGTTCGGTAGATTGTTTCTGAGTCAGGTTTTCTCCCGTTTCCTTTTGGTACATGAATTCCATCATGTCTGCCAAAGCATCTCGATACACATCAACTATTCCGCCTACCTCGTTAAGAAACATTTGATTAAAACTCCTAGCTTCATCTTGATGTTTATACTTTCCTTCGTTAAGTTTATTAGCAATTGCAAATTCTAGCTTTGTCAAGCCGCCATTTTCTAACATAACTTCGATCATTTGAGACATTGATATGGACCACATTTGATCTATAAAAGCCTTTTGGAGGACACGATTTTCCTCTGTGCTTAGTTGTGGAATTTCAAAACTGTGCAATCCCATGTTATAGGCAAGCTTAGTCCAAACCAGCTCTTTAGTCTCATAAACATTTTTACCAAGAGTGGAATACCAAAACTGCATAATCTCTAGCTTTATGCGATCATCATAACTTATGGAGGAAATTCCATTGGATAACTTATCAATTAACTCGACGGTCGCCTTCAGCGTTTTGATGTCAGTTTGCTTTAAAATTTCTAGGAAAAGATCTTCGCTAATTGGGAAAACGCATACTTTCTTTGCGGAAAGATCCAATGTTAAATTTAGTAATTTGCTTTCAAGCTGGTTTTTCGTTGGATCCAGGTAACCATCTCTTAGAATCACCCAAAACTTGGTGTCAAGGTAAACTACTTTTTTGCCAACCATTTCTTGAGAAAGATCTAGTCGCAGAGAACGATAATAATCCTCGATTGACTGTTCTGGATGGCACCTGTGAAAATCGAATGTATCTACCAGCTCCAATTTAACTCCTTTTCGCGGCTAACGCCGAGCTCACCAGCAGGCAAAAGGGGCGCATATTTTTGCCCTGCAAAAATTGCGACGCTTTTAACTGTCTGTGTGCCGCGAATTGTTACACATTAATTAATTCTGCCTCTAAATCACTAATTTTCGTATATTTCTCATCCACTTCTTTAGGCGTAAAATAAATATTTTCGTATCTGAATGTTGATCTTTTAAATTGCCCGAAAAACACTGGTTTCCCTGGTTTACTTTTCTCATAACTCACATCGACCATTAAGACTTCATTACAATATGGTTCGCGTCGAATGATTTCGGCCACTTTTTGTAGATAAGGCGCGTATTCTGACCATTGCTCGTTTAATGTGCTTGGGTCGACTGCATGTTCTGCAATTGGAGCAATTGAATATAAATATCGCTCATTAGTAGGGTAATCATCTTCTATTGATTTAGAAAAAAATTTATAAGAGTTTTCTTGTAGTTCAGTCTGGTAATATTTTATATTTCTGCCTTTCAATTTTCGCATTATTTCTTGTTTTTTATCATTCGGCATTCTTATTCCAAAATGTATTGCTTTCACTGCTCTGTAATCGTAACTCTGCGCTCCCGCTTCTGATGTCACAACTCTAAGTTCCTTTTCATATGCCCATCTTTTTGACTTTATGCCGATTAATTTTTGTATAAAGCCAATCTTTTCGTTAATTTTCAACATATCCTCAATAGTCAACAGTGGAGGATGATCGCTATACTTAACATCAAAGTTAAAAAATTCATTTCTTCCAAAATACACCAAAGTTTCCAACTCATATTCTATACAGAACCCGTGATGACTATTTGCGTAATGCGCCCAGAGAAGTTCATCTGTAGATGTTTTGCTTAATGAGTAAACTCCAGACGTATCTTTTTTTTCTAGCACATTTCTCAACGCATTTTTGAGTTCTTTAACCGACACATCTACATTTTTGTCGTTTTCGGCAAACAATCTGACTACTGCATCGATTTGATTTATTAAAATATCAGATGTAACTAAGCCTTCGCACGGATCATTGAGTTTTTCTGGCGTTAGCGCCCAAAACATATCTTTTTCCAACGACTCCAAATTTCTAGCAAAGATAGATTCATCCCCGCCTCTATACTTGAAGACTCTCACGCTATTTTGGTCTCATTCTTTTGTGTAACGTGGTGTTAAGCCGCGCCGCCGCCAGAACCCGACAAGAGTCGCAGCGTGTCCGGCGTTGGCTTGGACGATTTGTTAGCTTTCATTTACTTTTTCGCCTTAGCGGGTTTACCTTGACTTTCCATTAGCTCGGCAAACTTCTTCCAGCCAAGGCGATGCTTATTCACGGATTTTTTGAAAGGTAACCACTCGATGTTGCCTTTACTCACTAGCAAAGTTCCGAGCTTTCCTTCATCGGTGTGGACGACAATCTCAACGTCCTTGTGAAGAACGATATTGGTGTTGAGATTAAGCGTGACGTTGTGAGCCATTGTTGTTGTCTCCTGTGATGGTTTTGAAAGCTAACAATTGTTAATACGGCGACTTGATATGCCTGGTTTATTTTGCATGTTGATAAAAATATTGCCACATTTGCGTGTGAAAGTAATTGTTGTTGTCGGTAAATCGCCTGTCTTTGTTTGACGTACCTGCCGCCGGCGTTTAGAGCCAATTTGATTTTCCGGGCATGACACAAATAATTCTAGCAATTTATCAGAAGGTTACAATGTGGTGTTAGTCTATTTCTCCGGTGCGCCGCGTATTTTAGGGTCTGAAATGGTACAGAGGGCATGGCTGGTTTAGGCCTGGGATTGTCAATACAGCCAACTTCGGCCGGGAATATTTATCGGCATGGTCGACCCCGTTACTGGCGCTATTGAAATACGCAAAACACATTCAGTCGTTATGTGTGGATTAAACTCCGATCGGGAAAACGAAAATACATACAGTAACGGGGTTCACCTTGTCGATAAATGTCAAAATCCAGGATTTATCGACAGATGGCGGCTGATGATGGTTGCCTGGGAGTGGTCTCGGTTTTCAGGGCAGGATTTGCCTGGTTCTGGACCGGGATCAGGCTTGCATTATCGTATCATTGTAGTAGGTGCTCAGTGCCCCTTTGAGCACTTCGGCAACTCGTAACGCAATATATTCAGAGCCCGCTTTGGGTCGTATACAGGCACTAAAATGCTCATACCGTTTGCCTAAACTATGGTTACGCACACATAGTGCGGTGCCGCGCTACGCGTGAATCGATACTAGAGTGATGACGCGACCGCGTACTTGCTTTGCACTAATCCATACGCGAAGCGGATTGTGGCCGGTTGATGCATAAAAATCCCGGTATCCATAGCCGATTGGTCAGGCGGCGCCATCGCTGCCCGGTGGCAAGTTCAGCGCGCTGTTTTTTCTGGCGATAGAGCTATCTAGGCTGGTGGCAATAAAAACTGACCACTTTACCGGTACAGAGTTGGGGGGATTTTATTGCGCCAACGGTTGTTCCTGATGCCGGCGCGCCACCAGGGTATACACTACCGGTATAACAAACAAAGTAAGCAGCGTGCCGAAGGTAAGACCACCCACGATAACCCAGCCGATGGGCTGGCGGCTTTCCGCGCCCGCCCCGACCGCCAGGGCCAGGGGCAGCGCGCCCAACACCATCGCGGCGGTGGTCATCAGGATGGGCCGCAAACGCAGGGCGGCGGCGTGGATCACGGCGTCGCGGATGGATTTGCCCTGCAGTTGCAAATCATTGGCGAAGGTGACGATCAGAATCCCGTGTTTGGTGATCAGGCCGATCAGCATGATCAAGCCCACCTGGCTGTACACGTTAATCGTGATGTCCTTGGCGAACAACGTGATCACGGCGCCGGTGATCGCGAGCGGCACCGTCAGCATGATCACGAACGGATCGATAAAACTTTCGAATTGCGCCGACAGCACTAAATAAATAAACGCCAGCGCCAGCAGGAAAATAAAATACAGCGCCGCGCCGGATTCGCGAAACTCGCGGGACTGGCCGTCCAACGTGGTTTGCATCTCCTCAGGCAGCGTTTCCTTGGCGGTGGCTTCCATAAAGTCCAGCACTTCGCCCAGGGTGTAACCGGGAGCGACACTGGCGGAAATAATCGCGGCGCGAAAGCGGTTGAAGTGGTTAAGCTCCTTGGGCGCGACGGTCTCTTGTATTTCCACCAGGTTCGCCAATTGCACCAGTTCCCCGGTATTACCGCGCACATAGATGGAGGTCAGGTCGCTGGGCGTGGTGCGGTCCTTATCTTCCACTTTCACGATCACGTCGTATTGCTCGCCTTCGCGTTTAAAGCGGGTCACCTGGCGTCCGCCCAGCAGGGTTTCCACCGTGTGGCCGATGCTGGCGACACTGGCGCCGACATCGACTACCTTGTCGCGGTTCAGGGTGACCGATAGTTGCGGTTTATTCAACTTCAGGTCGCTGTCCAGGTTCGCCAGGCCGGGATAAGCGCGGGCTTTTTCCATGAACTTGTTAACCGCCATATTCAGTTGCTCATAGGTGTTCCCTAAAAGTACAAACTGCACCGGCGGGTTGCGGAAGCTTTGACCTAAAGACGGTGGGTTAATCGGGAAGGACAGCACGCCGGGCAAGCCAAACATTTTCGGCGCCAGTTCCTGGGAAATTTGCTGTTGTTTGCGTGTGCGTTCTTCCCAGGGTTTCAAGCTGACAAACGACAACGCGAAGTTCACCGGATTGGGCCGTTCCAGGCCGGGGGCCACCACCATAAAGTAGGTTTTTACTTCGGGAATCTGCGCGTACAGGTTTTCAATGGCGCGCGCGTATTTATCGGTGTAGGCCATGGTAGCGCCTTCCGGCGCGATGGTGATGCCGATCAAGATACTGCGGTCTTCCACCGGCGCCAGTTCGGTTTTGAGCAGCGTAAACATCCAGCCGCCGAAACCCGCGATCACGATGCCCGCCAGCAGCACCAGCCAGCGCACATTTAGCGCGCGGTCCAGCGCGGCGCGATAACCCGCGTTC
Source organism: Gammaproteobacteria bacterium (assembly GCA_036507695.1). Classification (GTDB taxonomy): domain Bacteria; phylum Pseudomonadota; class Gammaproteobacteria; order SZUA-152; family SZUA-152; genus JAKEGK01. Next base: position 7,151 of record DATCIR010000073.1, on the reverse strand, counting down.
AGTTTTATAAAACCCTGTTCGGTGATGTTGTAAAACCAGTTGTGTTTTTTCTCATGCCGCAGCAGCCTGGAACACATCATCGGAGTCAGTGTTAACGCCACAAAGCCGGATATCAATACCGCACCCACCACGGTCAAGGCAAACTCCGAAAACAAGCGGCCGGTATTGCCGGTGGAAAACGCCAACGGGGAAAACACCGCCGCCAGCGTCAGGGTCATCGCGATAATCGCAAAGGCGATTTCCTTGCTGCCTTCCACCGCGGCTTCGTAAGGCTTCATGCCTTCTTCAATGCGCCGGTGAATGTTTTCCAGCATGACAATGGCATCGTCCACTACCAAGCCTATGGCGAGCACCAGTCCCAGCAAAGTTAGAATGTTGACCGAAAATCCCCAGGCGTACAAAAATGTAAACGCGCCCACCAGCGATACCGGAATGGTAACGAACGGAATCAGCGTGGCGCGCACGGAACGCAAAAACAGGAAAATCACCAGCACCACCAGCGCCAATGCTTCAGCGATGGCGGCATACACCGAGTCAATCGAGCGTTCGATGAAGAGTGAAGAGTCGAAAGCGACCTGCAGTTTCATGCCGGCAGGCAGTAATTCATTGATCTTGGGCACTTCCGCCTTCACCGCGCGGCCGACTTCCAGGGTGTTCGCGGTGGATTGCTTGACCACGCCCAGGCCCACCGCCGGATTGCCATTCACGCGCACCGCGTTGCGCTCATCGGCGGCGTCAATCGCTGCATAGCCGACATCTTTTAAACGCACCGGATAACCATCCACCTTGCGGATAATCATTTGATTGAACTGATCCGGGGTGCGCAAGTCGGTTTGCATTAACACGGTGAATTCCCGCATATCGCTTTCGATGCGTCCCGAGGGCACTTCCAGGTTTTGCGCTCTTAACGCGTCTTCCACATCCTGCGGTGTCAAACGCCGCGCCGCCAGCTTGTCGCGGTCCAGCCAGAGACGCATCGCATAACGGCGTTCGCCGCCGATAATGACGCTGGCCACACCGGGCAGGGTTTGCAAGCGGTCAACCACGTAGCGGTCCGCGTAGTCGGTGATTTCCAGGGCATTGTGCCGTTCGCTGGAAAACGCGATCCAGATAACCGCCTGCGCATCGGCGTCCACTTTGGCGACCACCGGATCATCGGTTTCATCCGGCAGCACCCCGCGGACGCGCGCCACCCGGTCGCGCACATCATTGGCCGCCGCATCCTGATCGCGTTCCAGTAAAAATTCTACCGTCACCTGGCTCACTTCCTCGCGGCTAACGGATTTGATGGTACGGATACCTTCAATACCCGCCAGGGCGTCTTCGATGGGCTTGGTGACCTGGCTTTCAATAATTTCCGCGCTGGCGCCGGTAAACACCGTGCGCACGGACACCACGGGCGTATCGATCTTCGGGTACTCGCGCACCGAGAGCCGGTCGTAGGAAATAATGCCGATCAACACCAGCATCAAGCTCATCACCGTGGCCAGCACCGGCCGGCGAATGGAAATGTCCGGTAAAATCATTTTGCGCTACTCGAATCGGCGGGGGCGGGCTGGTTAACCGGCATGACAGCGGCTTCGTTGCGCAACTTCATTTGTCCGGCGGTGATCACGGTGTCGTCCTTGGTTAGTCCTTCGAGAATTTCCACCTGGCCTTTCAGGCGTTTGCCGGTTTTGATCGGGCTCATCATGGCCTTGCCATCGACCACGCGGTACACAAACATTTTGTTGCCCACCGGCCACAAGGCCTCTTCAGGAATCAACAAGGCGTTTTCACGGCTGGATAAACGCAACACCACTTTGGCAAACATGCCGGGGTGCAGTTCACCCCGGTCGTTGGTGACATGCGCGCGCAACAACACACTGCGGCTGGCTTCATCCACCCGCGGCGCGATGGCGTAAACCCTGCCGTTGTAGATTTCGCCGGGAAAGGCGTCGGTGGCAACGGTGACATCCAGGCCGGTCTTTAATTCCCGCAGATACACTTCCGGCGCCCGGAAGTCCAGTTTTAATAAATGAATGTCTTCCAGACTCACCAGTTCCTGGCTTTGCTGTACCACATCACCCGGGCTCACTTTACGCAAACCCAGCACACCACTAAACGGCGCGCGGATCAGGGTTTTGGAGAGACGGTCTTTATATAAGGCCAGCTGGGCCGTGGCTTCATCCAGCTTGGCGGCATCCTCATCATACTGTTGCTGGCTGATTAAATTCTTTTTCAACAAATCCTGCGAACGGTTGTATTTGAGTTGCGCCAGTTTCACCGTCGCCTCGCTCTCGGCGACTTGCGCCCGGTATTCCGAAGCATCCAGGGAAAACAACACCGCGCCTTTTTTTACCGCCTGCCCTTCATCAAAGTGAATGGCTTCAATCCGGCCGCTAAGTTGAGGGCGGATTGTCAGGGATTCATTCGCCTGCAAAGTGCCGACGGCGGAGATATCAATGTTGACCGTACCCTGAGACACGGCCGCCACTTCCACCGGCATCGGCGGAGGCCCTCCGGGTTTCCCGCCCGCCGGAGCCGCGCTGGCGGAAAACGCTGAAAAACCCAACCAGGCGCTCACTGCGAGCGCGGAGAGCGCAGCATATATATAGTAGTTGCTGCCACGGGCTGCCGATTTTGGAAAATCGTTTAAAGTGGAGGAATCGTTGTCGTGCGTAGGCATGTGAAAATCCGGTTATTGGACGTTGGTTATTGGACGTTATTGGACATTGGCTATTTGACATTGTGGTCGCGGTCTGCCAGTTATGATCTGTAGACAAACTATTAAGCCAAAGTTTTCCCGTGAATACAAAACATATTTCAGTTCGAACCCAAGGCGCAAGCATACATAATTTAAGGCTTTTAATCTGTTTCCGTTTTGTTTCAGGACAAGTAGCGGTGCTCATTGCTAGGGCTTCGAATCACGACCAATAAATCCAAACAGAATCCAGCCGCGTTCCGTTAAAGTCCGGATCAACTCACCAGAGTGATGTATCAGCCATCAATTGATTAATTGTTAGTCAGACAGGAACGATGGTACTTTTATATCATCGTGAACAAGATGTAGTGACGGCGTTGCAGCGGCAGCCTTGCTCGGTATCCGCGTTAACCGGGGAACGTGTTGTTCAAGGGGTGGAGGCAACACTCTCTATCAACAACGTAAACGATCCAGCTCGATCATCCCATTCATCCACCGTTAAATAATAAGGTGTATTGGCGGTTAATGCGCTAGCAGTTTCGCACGACTCGTTAGCTGCGCCGGAATTAAAATTCATATCACAATCCATTAACCAGAAGGTGAAGGCAGAATTTTCGTAAGAGCCCACGCTAAATCAGAGTGCGTGTTGGTGAGTGATATCTGATAAACAGCATTCGCAGTTGCAGTGAACTGACAGTAATTCGTGCCTGCAGCGCCTTATCGGGTGATAAATCCCAAAGTAATATTTGGCCGAGTCTCTTTATTTCCAAAAAGAAAGGCTGATCCGGTCTATTTGAAATGAATTTGCAGAGGATGGAGTAGAGCTCAGCCTGATAACTTGTGGCGGTAAGCCGGTATTAAAAAACCGCTAGTTTCGCGCCTGCCAAAAAACGTATATGCTATATTGTCAGCGTAGATATATTAAAAGACTAATTTATGACTTTGTACGACATCAAACCGCGTTTTCAAGCGCTCTTGCGTCCGCTCGTTAAGCAACTCGCGGGCCGGGGAGTTACCGCAAACCAGGTAACACTGGGCGCCGCCATCGGTTCAATTGTTATCGGCGGCATTCTGTACCAATATGCGCATATGCCGGTATGGTTTTTGCTGCTGCCAATATGGATGTTTCTACGGATGGCGCTAAACGCCATCGATGGCATGCTGGCGCGCGAGTTTAATCAGCAGAGTAAGCTCGGCGCGTATCTTAACGAGCTATGTGATGTGGTTTCCGATGCGGCACTATACCTTCCGTTTGCGTTACTTGCGCCGTTCTCGTTTTTTAGCGTTGGGGTGGTGATTTTTCTGGCCACGCTGAGTGAGTTCGCCGGTGTGCTGGGTTTAACGGTGGGAGCGGCGCGGCGCTATGACGGTCCGCTGGGGAAAAGTGATCGCGCTTTTGTCTTTGGCGCGCTGGGACTGTGGGTCGGTTTGGCTGGAAACTTACCAGGCTGGATAGTCTGGTTAATGCCGCTGTTGTCAGCCTTGTTGGCTTTAACTATTTATAATCGCGTTAACCGGGCCTTAAACCTAGATTCCGCAGTTGACCACTTTATAAAATAGCTACCTATATGATGTCATTCTATTTTCATGCACGAACGAGGTTCACCTGTTGGGTGAGCAACGCTACGCAGTGGATTGCACGCTTGTCTTCACGATCGTCAAAGCGCATGGCGACGTTGCAACTCCTTGGAATGGAACGACCATTCAGCATTCCCTTCCATAGAGCGCAGCGCCTTGCCCTGCACTTCGAAAATCGCACACTCCACCGCGTCCAACTGCGGGTTCTAGGTTAAACGGCGTAAAATAGGTAAACTTCAAAGCATTTGAAATGGGGGGAGTGGTGAACTACATAACACAGCGCGCTGTAGAAGAAAAAACATTTACGACCCACGATGGCGTGAATTTGTTTTACCGCTACTGGCCGGCAGCCTCGGCAAAACCCGGCGGAGCCATTGTCATGTTTCATCGGGGGCACGAACATTCGGGTCGGCTGGCGCATCTCGTCGATGAACTGAACCTGCCCGAATATGCCTGTTTCGCCTGGGATGCGCGTGGCCATGGCCGGTCGCCCGGTGAGCGCGGCCACAGCCCAAGCATTGCGGTGTCCGTGCGCGATGTGCAAACTTTTATTGGTCATATTACCGGAGCCTACGGTATCGCCGCCGGGGATATGGCGGTGGTTGCGCAAAGCGTGGGGGCGGTTTTGGTTGCAACCTGGGTGCATGATTATGCGCCAAACATACGCTGCATGGTATTGGCGTCGCCGGCTTTTAAAGTCAAACTCTACGTGCCCTTCGCGCGCCCGGGCTTAAAGCTCCAGTATGCGCTGCGTGGTAACTTTTTTGTGAACAGTTACGTCAAGGCGAAATTTCTCACCCATGACCCCGAGCGTATTAAGTCCTTCGAGGCGGATCCGTTGATTACACGCCCTATCTCGGCCAATATACTGCTTTCCCTATACGAAACCGCCGAGCGTGTAGTCGCTGACGCGGCGGCGATTACCGTGCCAACCCAGTTGCTTATCTCGGGCGCCGATTGGGTAGTGCACCATAGACCACAGCATGAGTTTTATGTACGGCTCGGATCAACATGCAAGGAGCGGCATATATTGCCCGGTTTTTACCACGATACCCTGGGTGAAAAGGAGCGCGCGCTGGCCGTCGGTAAAGCGCGCGCCTTTATTCAGGCCCGTTTCGCGGAACCATTGTCCCGGCCATCCTTGGCCGATGCCGACAAGACGGGGTTCACACGTTATGAGGCAGACACGCTCGCCACGCCACTTGCTATTTTTTCGCTGCGTGGTTTGTACTGGGCTATGACGCGCCTAAGCCTGAAATTAGGCGGCCTGTTGTCGGAAGGCGTCAAGATCGGACATCAAACCGGTTTTGATTCCGGCAGCACGCTTGATTATGTGTATCGCAACCAGCCACAGGGATTTTCTCCACTCGGTAAATTCATCGACAAGGCCTATTTAAATTCAATTGGCTGGCGTGGGATACGGCAACGCAAATTGCATATAGAGGAATTGGTGCGGCAGGCCGCGCAAAGCCAGCGTGCCGCCGGCAAACCCGTGCATATTATGGATATCGCCGCGGGGCACGGCCGCTATATTCTGGAAGCGATTGAGCACAGTGATGTCAAACCCGACAGCATCCTGCTGCGTGACTACAGTGACTTGAATGTTGAAAAGGGCAATGCCCTTATACGTGAAAAAGGTTTGGTGGATATTGCGTGTTTTATAAAAGGCGACGCGTTTGACCCGGACAGTTTTCCGCGAGTCGACCCCAAGCCAACCCTGGGTGTTGTTTCGGGTTTATATGAGTTGTTTGCTGATAATGACATGATACGCCGCTCGCTGCGGGGTTATGCCTCGATTATCGCGCCGGGTAATTTTCTCATCTATACCGGCCAACCCTGGCATCCACAACTGGAACTGATCGCGCGCGCCCTGACCAGCCATCGCGCCGGACAGGCCTGGATAATGCGCCGGCGCACCCAGGCAGAGATGGACCAGTTGGTCGAAGCGGCCGGTTTCAGAAAAATCGAGCAACGTATCGACGCGGATGGCATATTCACTGTGTCGCTGGCGGTACGTGTTGGCGGACCGTGACCGGGAACCTGAACAACCAGTCCGCCATAATGCAAGCTACGCCACGACCGTGGCGCCGCGCGCTGTTATGGTTATTGTTTCTGGGTCCGTTCTTTTTTTTAAGTTACGGTTTCGCCAATGGGTGGGCTTCGCAACAGCCGCAGGTCGGCAGCGTCGTATTCGGCTGGGAAAAATGGATTCCATTTTTGCCCTGGACCATCATCCCGTACTGGATCATTGACGCTTTATATGGCATTTCGTTGTTTATCTGCGCCACCAAACTCGAACTCGATACCCATGCGTTGCGGCTACTTACCGCGCAGGTTATTGCCGTGGCCTGTTTTATCCTGTTTCCATTGACGTTCAGTTTTGACCGTCCCGCAACCGAAGGTATCACGGGATATTTATTCGTCCTGCTGGCCGGTATTGATAAACCGTTCAACCAGGCCCCTTCTTTACATATTGCCCTGTTAATCATCTTGTGGGACCGGTTTGCGCGGCACGTTTTTCCGCAATGGCGTTGGTTAGTGCACGCAACCGCTTTCCTGATAGGTATTTCGGTATTGACCACTTATCAACATCACTTCATCGATATACCCACCGGCCTGTTGCTGGGCTGGTTTTGCGTCTGGTTATGGCCGGATGCCGGGGCGGCGCCGTTCATGCGGGTTAGTTTCACGCGTGATCCCCGGCGTTGGCGATTGGCGACGTATTATGTTAGCGGCTCGATGGTGCTGATCCTGCTCGCGACTCTAGCGGGTAATGCCGCGTTATGGTTGCTTTGGCCGGCGGTTTCCTTGCTGTTTGTGGCCAGTTTCTATGTCCTGTTTGGCAGCGAAGGGTTCCAAAAAAACACCGCCGGCAAACTCAGTCTGGCCG
>DATCIR010000072.1:0-27020 GCA_036507695.1 Gammaproteobacteria bacterium | reverse complement strand
GCCGGGTACGATTTTTTGTTATTGCGCGCGCAATCTGTGGAGCCGGATTTACTGCCGCTGTGCGACTGGTGGACGGAATTTCAGGAAGCCAACGATACCGCACGGGCGGTAATGTTAAAAAAAATCCAGTCACCCCGGCGGCGTGGCCGCCGGCCGCGTAAAATGCGCTGATGCTTTATCGTTTAGCCCTGGCGCATCAGGCATTCGCATGACAGCGGTGTTTATTGGTTTGGGCAGCAACCTGAATGATCCTGTCCGGCAAATCACCCAAGCCTGTGCTGAAATCGCGGCGTTGGCGCAGGTCGCACACATCAAAACATCCAGCCTCTACCGCAGTCCACCCATGGGTCGCCAGGATCAGCCGGATTATGTTAATGCGGTCGTTGAAATCGCAACCTCACTCTCACCGCAAGCGCTATTGGCAGAACTAAACGCCATCGAGAATCGTCACGGACGGGTTCGCAGTGCTGAACGATGGGCGGCCCGAATCCTCGATCTTGATATTTTGTTATATGGCGATAAAGTGATCAATAGTGAAAGCCTGACAATTCCCCATTTGGGATTGTATGAAAGAGCGTTCGTCCTGTATCCTTTGTTGGAAATCGCACCAGACCTGTCCGTACCCGGTCATGGCGCGGTGCGCGATTTAGCGCGCAACGTGGATGCTAGCGCTCTGGTAAAAATGGATAAGTCCTCTTCTGTTAATAACAATGGCTTTTTATAAAGAACGAAGCGATTTTATAAAAAACTGAAGCATAGGTTTTAACTATTTATGAGCAGCGCTGAAACGCCGCGCTATATTGTGGTAGAAGGGCCCATCGGTGTCGGTAAATCCAGTTTGTGCCGGCGGCTTGCGGACCATTTGGGTGCGGAAACATTATTGGAGCAGGCGGAAGATAATCCTTTTCTGGAACGCTTTTACCAGAATCCCCGCCACGCCGCGTTGCCGACCCAGTTGTTTTTCCTGTTTCAGCGGGTGCGGCAAATACAGGGATTGCGGCAATCCGATATGTTCGCCGCGCCGACGCGGGTTACGGATTTTTTGATGGAGAAGGACCGGCTGTTTGCGCAAATCACCCTGGACGATGATGAGTTTCGATTATATGAGCAGGTGTTTTCTTCGTTAACCCTGGATGCGCCACGGCCGGATCTGGTGATTTATTTGCAGGCGCCCGTGGCGACACTGGCCGAGAGGGTATACAAGCGGGGGCGTAAATATGAGCGCTCTATCGACCTGGGTTACCTGCAAAAATTATCCGACGCGTATACCCGCTACTTTTATTATTACAATGAAGCGCCGTTATTGATCGTGAACGCCGCGGACATTGATTTCGTGAACAACCAGCAGGATTTCGATTTGTTGCTGGAGCGCATTAACCGGATTAAGAATGGCAGGCATTATTTCAATCCGGTTCCCTTTCCTGACAGGCGTAGCGGTTGACGTTGCCTTGTCGTAATCCCGGTTTTCACTATGGCAAAAATTACCGTAGCAACGCTGAAAAAAATGAAACACGCGGGCGACAAGTTCGCTTGCCTGACTGCGTACGATGCCCTGTTCGCCCAGGTGCTGGAAGCGGCCGGTATCGAAGTCCTGCTGGTGGGTGACTCTTTGGGCATGGTGATTCAGGGGCACGAAAGCACTTTGCCGGTTACCATCGACGATATCATCTACCACAGCCGGGCCGTGCACCGCGGTGGCAAACACGCCCTCATTATGGCGGACATGCCGTTCATGAGTTATGTCAATGACGCGCAAGCCCTGGACAACGCCGGCCGGGTACTGAAAGAAGGCGGGGCGCATATCGTAAAACTTGAAGGAGGCGCGGCGCTCGCCGGTATCGTAAAACAATTGGCGGATCACGGTATACCAGTTTGCGGCCACCTGGGTTTGTTACCGCAGTCGGTTAACAAAATGGGTGGTTATAAAATCCAGGGCACGGATGCGCAATCGGCCCAATCCATACTGCATGATGCTAAAACCCTGGAGCAGGCCGGTTGCGATATCATGTTGCTGGAATGCGTGCCGCTGCAATTGGCTAAGCAGGTGACCGAATCGCTGTCGATTCCTGTCATCGGTATTGGCGCCGGTCCGCATTGCGATGGTCAGGTGTTGGTGCTTCAAGACATGCTGGGCATCACCCCGGGCAGACGTCCCCGCTTCACACATGATTTTCTCAAAGATACCGGCAGTGTCAGTGCCGCGGTTGAAGCTTATGTGAAAGCGGTAAAATCAGGCGCGTTTCCCCTGGAACAACACAGTTTTAGCAGCTAATGCGTCAATACTTGGTTGTATTTTTTGTTTTAACGGTCTTGCATGTTAAGCATCGAATCACCCCAATCACTGCGTGAACACCTGCACACCTGGCGCCGGCAAGAGCTATCAATCGCCTTTGTGCCCACCATGGGCAACTTGCACCAGGGGCATTTGCAGCTGGTGGAAGCGGCGAAACCGCGTGCTGAAAAAGTGGTGGCCAGCATTTTTGTCAACCCACTGCAATTCGTGCCGGGCACCGATTTTGAAACCTATCCGCGCACCCTGCAGCAAGACCTGGAGCAATTGCAGAGCCGCCATGTTGATCTGGTATTTTGCCCGCCCGTTGCCGCTATCTACCCTGAAGGCATGAATGTATCGGCCAAGGTAGTGGTGCCTGGCTTATCCGATATCTTGTGCGGCGAGTTTAGGCCGGGACATTTTGTTGGCGTCGCCACCGTGGTGGCAAAATTGTTTAACTTGGTACAGCCGGATGTGGCGGTGTTTGGCGAGAAAGACTATCAACAATTACTGGTCATCCGCCGCATGGTGGATGATTTATGTTTCCCAGTGGACATTATCGGTGTTGAAACCGTGCGTGAAGCGGACGGGCTGGCGATGAGTTCACGCAATCAATATCTGTCGGATGCGGAGCGCAAAACAGCCGCGCTGTTATCCGCCACATTGATGGACCTCGTCACGAAGGTAACAAAGAGAATCGGGCATCCGGATGCGGCGCCACAACATTTTCATGATGTCGAGCAACAGGCGCTGCGCGAATTGCAAACGCAGGGTTTTCGGCCGGAATATGTTAAGGTTTGTTTTGCGGATAACCTGGCGGACGCTGATATTGCCTCGGGATCCACGCGCGAGCTGCGCGTGCTCGCCGCCGCCTGGCTGGGTAAGGCCCGGCTGATTGACAATCTGCCAGTAAACAATTTGCCGATAATAACGCGATAACGTCAATTAACCGGTATTGCGCATGCCGGCGGCGATACCGTTAATGGTGCGCAGCAGCGGATTCAACCACACTTGCCGGTCTTCTTCACTGCGCGACTCATCGCGAAAACGTTTCAACAATACCACCTGAATGTAATTCAAAGGGTCTAGGTAAGGCGCGCGCCGGGACAACGACAGCGCCAGTGTTTTATTGTCTTCCAGCAAGGTTTGTTGTCCGGCAACGTTTAACACCTGAAGCATAGTGCGCTCGTATTCCTCGCGAATCTTCCGGTAGATCCGGGCGCCCATGGCTTTGTCGTGACAAAGCCTGGAGTATTCTCGGGCGATATCCAGCTCTGCTTTGAACAGCGCCATTTGGGTGTTGCTGAGCATGGCGCGGAAAAAAGGCCATTCCTGGTACATCTTCTGCAATTTGGCCATACGGGTGGGGTCGTTGTTGCGATATTGTTCCAGCGCGCTGCCGATGCCATACCAGGCCGGCAAGGTATGGCGTGATTGCGCCCAGCCAAATACCCAGGCAATCGCGCGCACCGATGATTTGGAGCGATCGGATTTTTTGCGATGCGAGGGGCGGGAACCGATGTTCATCATGCCGATTTCATTGACGGGTGTCGCTTCGTAAAAATAATCCAGAAATCCTTCCGTATGGTCCGTCAAATTCCGGTAGGCTTTTTCACCGGCCGCCGCCAATCCATCCATGATACTCAGGTAGTCCTTGCGATCCGGCTGCGACGCCGTGACCAGGTTGCTGCTGGCTTTCAGCAGCCCGGTGATGCCCATGGTCAATTCATAAGTGGCGGTATTCACGTTGGTGTATTTAAAGGAAAGCACTTCGCCCTGTTCGGTGAACTTGATTTGACCATGCACCGTGCCTTCGGGCTGTGACAAAATGGATTCATGGGTGGGTCCGCCGCCGCGGCCGATGGTGCCGCCCCGGCCATGGAACAGGCGGCTGGCAACACCGCGCGCGCGCATCAAATTGGTTACTTTTACCTGGGCATCATACAGATTCCAGGCTGAAGCCAGAATACCGCCATCCTTGCAGGAATCAGAATAGCCCAGCATGACTTCCTGAAGATTACCGGATGATTTGAGTAGCGCGGCATAGGTTGGATCATCGAGCAACGTGGCCAGAACCGGCTCGATGTGTTCAAGGTCTTCAATGGTTTCGAAAAGCGGCGAAATGCAAATATGGCAGTACCAGCCGTTTTGGGTTTTTCCCGCCAGGCCCGCGTGATGCGCCAGCATCATGACTTCCATCACGTGGCTGGCTTCATGGGTCATGGAAATCACATAGTTGCTGATCGCCTTTTCGCTCAGCTCTGTGCGCATAGCCGCAATCATTTTGAATACCGAAATCGTTTCGGCGGTATTCTCGCTGAAGCTTTTTAGCGCCGGGTTCTCCGGCGGTGGTTCAGAGATTACCTGGGATAAAACCTTGAGCCGCTCATTTTCATCAAGCTTGTCATATTCTACGGAATAGCGCTGCAGTATTTCGGCTACCGCTTGGGTGTGACGGGTTGATTCCTGGCGAATATCCAGCTGCAACAGGAAGAAACCGAATGATTCGACCAAGCGGATTAAATCCTTCAATTCTTCATCGGCAATGGCGCGGTCGCCATGGCCAATCAGTGAATCGCGAATCTGGTACAAGTCACGCAAAAATTCTGTTTCCGACTGGAAGCGGTGCTGAATGATTTCCGGGTCAAGGATTTCCTGGCCCTGGATGCGGTGGTTCACATACGCCAGGTTCTGCTTTAACCGGTAATTGATAATGGTCAACTTGCGCCGGTAGGGCTCGTTGGCAAAGCGATTGGGTTTTTCCGGAAACGCATTGGCGCAGTAGGGATTCGAACACGCGAGGCTATTTAACAAAGCCTCACTGGGCTTGCACAGCTTGATGGAATGGGTCAGGGTGCCGGTCAGGAACTGTACGCGCTCAATATATTCGGTAAGCACCGCGCGCGCCTGCAGCCGCAGCGCCAGCACCGTCGTTTCCGGTTTGACATTCGGATTACCGTCACGATCGCCGCCAATCCAGGAGCCAAAATTCAGGAAGCTGGGAACTTTGATTTTTTGCGCATCGTCACCGTAAATTCTGGTAACCGCTTTTTCAAACTGACGGTAAATTAACGGCACGGCTTCAAATACACATTCTCGAAAATATGTCAGGCCGTAGACGATTTCGTCACGAACCTGTGGCCGGAAAGAGCGGACTTCGTCAGTTTTCCACAATACCTGTATCAGGTTCTGGAATTTTTGAATGCACTCATCATATTCGTCCTTGGTGAGATTATTTTCATTTAAGCGCCGGTTAATCGTGGTGATGCGCCGCAACAAGTCCCGAATCGTCCGGCGTTTTGACTCCGTGGGATGCGCGGTGATTACCGGGTGGTAATGCAATTCATTAAACAGAGTCTGCAATTGTTCGATGCTTACACCGGCCTCTTTTAATTCCCGCAACGTCAATTCAAAGGATCCGAACCAGTCGGGACCTTCATGCATGCTGTTCTGGTGCCGCAGAAAATGCTGATGGGTTTCTTCGGCGATATTGACCAGGCTGAAATAATTGCTGAATGCACGCACCACATGTGTTAATTTATCAGGGTCAAGGCTCTCAATAATTTTACCCAGCCGTTCCTGTTCTTCAGCGTTCGCCTGTTTACGCAGGCCGACATACCCTTTGCGAAGCGTTTCGACGGCATTAAAGACGGCTTCACCTTCCTGAGAGCGCAGCACATCGCCCAGCAGTTTACCCAGGACTTTTACCAGTGAACGTAACGATTTGTCTTGAGTATCATTGACCATGCATACAGATTCCTAGCTTGCCGAATGCGCGACAACCGTGACTATTTAGAGTGCCGGTTATTCATTATTTTATGGGGCGCAAAAGAGCGGGGATTATAACTTGATTGACAGAAAACTTTTAACCAATCTCCGCGGATTTATTCTAACGTAATGATATCTATGAAAATATTCAGTTCTACGCCGGGCAGTAAAATACCATCTAGCGCACCGTGGCGGCGAAATTTCGGATTTTCAGTGAATTAGGAAGCTTGAATGTGAAACTAATCGACCAAATCCCGCTGTGGATTTTACTGGTGTTAGCTTTAGGTTTGGGGATTGCGCCGCCCGGTTCGCACCCCCATTTGCTGGAAAAACTAAGCATGCTGGGAAATGGTACCCTGGTGCGTCCCATCGATATGTTTGATTTGTTATTACATGGTATTTTCCCGGTGCTTTTGGTAGTCAAGCTGGCGCGCATGCTGTGCTTGAACGTAACAACCAAAACGCGTTCCAAAAACGGGGATTTCTGATAGACACAAAAGAGTTGGCGGCACTTAGCCGGATAAACGTCGATTCATCTGACCTTCATCGGAAAAAAGTGCCGCCGCTGGGTGGACTTGACTGGTGTATGGGGATTTTATCCGCCGCTAGCAGTTGCCGCTGTCAGCTACTGTAATCGCAGGTCAAATCCCGTTGTTATTTATGGAACAAGCGGCTGAGTTGATAGGGTAACGTTCCGCAGGTATTGTGACTGTCCGTACCGCAGGATCTGGTGTTGAACAGGGCATGTACCGGACACCAGCCAATAATTCCGGAAAGCAGCGGAATGATACCGATCAACGTTAGCAACACCAGGCCCATATTGACGGTGCTAACATCAACCACAAACCACAGACTGATAAGCGCCATTCCGATTATGATTCTTGAGGTTCTGTCAATCGCGCTGATATTTTGCAGTGGGTGTTTGTGCTGCAAGGACTTATCGATCAATTCTACCATGGTCAAATCTCCCGCTCGTTAATGGTAAGTACCCCTACGCGGTTAACTTGTCGTTGCAGCCGGTTTCGATTGTTCCGGGCAGAATGTTCCTGCACCGCCAAGCGTTGCATTCAGGTAACACTCAACAACGCTTGAATTGCAATGCTCAGACTACACTGACACTGAAAGTAACGATTACACGTAGCAGTACTAAGGGTTAATACAACTATTCATCCATCTATTAACAATCTTAGGTGATTCAGGAGAATTGTGTGGGTAAGTCGATTAGAAAATAATTTGCGACAAAGGAAACCTAATTTATGGCCTTATGGGGCGCCTAAATGAATTTTATAAAGAAGCCGACCCATATCTTCGCGCAGGATATTTATATCCCGCTTGCAGCTATTATAATTTACTAATTTGTTAATAACGCCGTGACTATTGCGGTGAGAGATAATCAATTGAAATCTATTTCACGCCCGTGTTAAAGCAGTGAGCGGCGCAAATGTGCGCAGCCCAACGAGCGATGGTAAATTAATTTCCGTAAGTTGATATAACGTCAGACGAGAGCAATCCAGCCGGAAAATAACTCAACATCAGTCCTCGGTTGTTTTGCCAGAATTAAAACGCCGCGAGGCCTCGCGGCGTTGTTCGTATGCTTCCCGCGCGATTCTCACGTCTTCCAGAAAATAGGGCAATTCCTCTAATAGTAGTGCTTGCGCGCCATCCACTAATGCTGCTTCGGGTTTGGGATGGAAGTCCACCAGGATCATGTTGGCGCCGGCAATCACGCCTTGCGCGGTAACATGGAAAATGTCGAGGATATTATCCGATGAGGCGGCGCGCGTGCCGGCCGAGTGCGAGGGATCGATACAGACTGGCATGCGCGTCAGCCGTTTCACTACGGGTACGTGGGCGAAGTCCACCAGATTGCGATGTGGATCACCGGCGTTGGTTTTCATGCCACGTAAGCCAAACACAATTTTGGCGTTGCCTTCACTGGCGAGATATTCCGCGGCATTGAGTGATTCCTCCAGCGTGATGCCAAAGCCGCGTTTCAACAGCACAGGAAAAGTCTGCTGGCGTCCAACGACCTTTAACAACTCAAAGTTTTGGGTATTGCGGGTACCGATCTGCATCATGACGCCCGTAGGATGTCCGGTCTGTTCCAGCGCGTTTTCAATTTCATCCAGGTGTGCTTCATGGGTGATTTCCATGGCGATTATTTTGATAGCGTATTTGCCGGCCAGTTCGAACACATAAGGCAAGCATTTCGCGCCGTGGCCCTGGAACGAGTATGGATTGGTGCGCGGCTTATAAGCGCCCATACGCGTGCATTGTTGGCCATTTTCTTTTAACGCTTTCATCATTTGTTCGACGTGCTCGCGCGTGTCAACAGCGCACAGTCCGGCAAATATATTCAGGTTATCCTGACTGAACTCAATACCGTTGTAGGTAAATGACGTTGAACGCGAACGGTCGGCGTGGCGCCCAAGAATGCGATACTCTTCAGAAATACGAATTACGCGCTCAACCAGCGGTAGTGCTTGAATGGTCTCCGGGTCGACAGTGGCGGTTTCACCAATCAAATAAATCTCGGTCAATGTTTGTTGTGCGCCTTGAACCTTGTGTACCCGATACTGAATTCCAGGAAGCTGTGATAAATGATGAATGAGCTGCTGATACTCGCCGCTGGACGTATCAACGTTTGGTTCAAGAATGACGATCATGCTGTTTCCCCGAAATTAAAATTAATCCGGCCGCGAATCAGATTGCATGCCTGTTGCTTTACCGGTTTGTTCGCTCTGATCAGTTTAAGGTGTGTGCACGTTGACTTGAAATGTCATAAGCCCAGTAGATGTCCATAGGCAATGTAGATGTTATCGGACGCATACGCAATGAGTCACCGGTACGTTTCAAAATTGTGTCGTGATATAAGTAAATTACAATTCGTTATTTAGTGTTTGTTTGGTAACCCTGAATGAATAAAATTGCACTAAACGGCTAAGAATTATTTTTCTTAAAATCTGTAAAATCGTTTGCAAACCGGCAAACAATTGACTAGAGTTTTGAAGATTGCTGGCAATAGAATCAAAGCGATGATAAGTACGGCTTTAATGATACGGAAGCGCGTTACGAAGTACGTTGCGAAACACATCGCCAAAGGTGTCACAAAAGACAATTTCAATAAATAAGCAGCCAGAGTATCGGTTGTTATCGGGGTAACATAGTTATTGCTATTGCCACTCTAATTCTGCGGTATTCACTCTCTGCTGTGCATTTGGAGAAGGATAGAAATGCGAGTGATGACATGAGATCGATTGCCGGGCAAGCAGGTGGTTGTTGGGTTGTTGTAGTTTGTTAGCAGAACTAGTACATGGATAGGGGTTAAATATTATGCAGTCAGGAACAGTCAAATGGTTCAATAACGCCAAAGGTTACGGCTTTATCGTTCCAGAGAGTGGTGGTGAAGACGTATTTGTACACTACTCAACGATTGATGGCGCGGGGTTTAAAACTTTAAAAGAAGGACAGGTGGTTCAATACGAAGCATCAGAAAGTCCTCGCGGTGTTCAAACCACTCGCGTCATCGGAAGTCCGTCTTCAGCTGAGCAGTCTGACTCGGCAGGTAGATTCGGTGAGTCGGCAGGGGCTAGTGCTTAGTTACTACACGTAACTGAGTTACCTAACTTAAAAAGATCAAACGAGCCTTAAAACCAGGTGTAGTCAACCTGGGGTTTGTTGCTTTGGTTTTTATAAGCTATGGTTTTTATAAGCCATGGTTTTTATAAACCTAGCTTTTCTGTGAGCTTTGGTAATGGTATGCCGCGGTTTTTACAAACCAGGAGATTCCAAAACCGGGGTTTCAGTGAGTTTGCGCCAAGGCTTAGTAAGCCGGGGTTTTAATAGCCATGGTTTAGTAAGCCAGGGGTTTAATAGCCAGGGTTTAACTACCTAGTCGCAATAGCGTTTGACAATATCCGTGTAGGCGTCGATGCGTCTGTCGCGGAAGTAAGGCCAGATCCTGCGCACTTGTTCGTTGTGGTCAAGATCGATGTTGACTGCAATGGCTTCGGTTGTGTCTACTGAACATTGTCTCAGGATCTCGCCCTGTGGCCCCGCGATGAAGCTGGAACCCCAGAATTTGATCCCCGGTGTTTGGCCGCTCGTGTCTTTTTCAACCCCGCTTCGATTACAGGAAACCAGTGGCAAGCCGTTGGCGATGGCGTGCGCGCGTTGAATGGTAATCCAGGCTTCCCGCTGCCGCTGTTGTTCGTCGTTAGAGTCGCCGGGATTCCAGCCGATCGCGGTGGGTATGACCAGAAAGTCGGCGCCGGCCAGCGCTGACAACCGCGCCGCCTCCGGGTACCACTGATCCCAGCACACAAGCACGCCAATTTTACCCCGCGTGGTTTTGATCGGCGCGAAGCCTAAGTCTCCGGGTGTGAAATAAAATTTTTCGTAATAACCGGGGTCATCAGGAATGTGCATTTTGCGGTACATGCCCGCGATCTCACCGTTGGAGTCTATGACGACCGCGGTATTGTGATAGATGCCCGCCGCCCGGCGCTCAAACAAGCTGGCGACAATAATAACCTGGTGGGTTTTGGCAATGTGCGATAATCTGTTGGTGGTAGCGCCGGGAATGGTTTCCGCCAAATCAAAAAAACGCGTTTCTTCAGTCTGGCAAAAATAGAGAGTCCGGTGTAATTCAGGCAGCACCACGACGTTGGCGCCTTGCCGGGACAGGGATTCAATGCCCTGAATGCTGGCGCTGATATTCTGCTCCTGGTCCTCGGTGCAAGCGTGTTGCACCAACCCTATCTTGATTGTGTGTGCCATTGTTAAACCTTTTAGTTAACCCGCATTTCTCACCAGGATCGGGGGAGCAGACGCAGGATTCGTGTTCGTAGGCGCCGCTCTGGAGCGAAAGCCATAGCCGTAGCTATGGCTTGAGTGAAGAGCAAGCCTATGGACGCGAAGACCAGTCTGAACCGCGATAGGCCAGAGAGCTGAACAATGTGTTATTAACGTATCGGGCATAGTCGTTTGTTTTCGCATCTGTTCTTGATCATTAGCGGCCGCCTGGTGAGAAATGCGGGTTAAGCCAGGACGCCTTTGGGAAATTGCATGGTGACGCAATGCAGGCTGCCAAATTGATGGATTAGCGGTAAACAGTTTATCGCAATTATGTCGCGGGTTGGGAAACATTTTTGCAATGTATCAAGCGCCTGCTCGTCGTTTTCCTGGCCGTAAACCGGTAACAGTACCGCGTCATTGATAATAAGAAAATTGGCGTAGGTAGCCGGCAGGCGTTGGCCAGCGTCATTATAGATTGCATCGGGCAGGGGGAGTGGAATCAAATCATAGGGTTGATTGTCCGCCGTGCGCAATGCCGACAACTCCCGCTCCATTAATTGCAGCGGCTGAAAGTGTTCATCGGTTTCTGTGTTACATGCTACGTAGGCGATTTGCTTTTTACTCACAAAACGGGCAAGGGTATCGATGTGCGCGTCGGTATCATCTCCGGCCAATTTTCCTTGGCTTAACCAGTGGAAACGCGTGATGCCGAGATAAGTGCTTAGTGCCGATTCGATTTGCGTTTTATCCAGCCCCGGGTTACGGGTGCGGGTCAACAGGCATTGATTAGTTAACAACGTATATACACCGTCGCTCTCAATACTGCCGCCCTCCAGTATCAGGCTGATTGTTTGCAGAGGAACCGCGAAGAGTTTCTGTTGCCGCAATGCAGTGTTGATCTGGTTATCCCATTGAAAGTCGTATTTCCCGCCCCAGGCATTGAACTGAAAATCGAGTAATACCGGCCGGTCGTTTTCAATGACGGTAATCGCGCCATGGTCCCGCGCCCAGGAATCGTTGCTTTGAGCGATGCCAAAAACAATATTCCCAATATCAACTTCAGTTTCCGCAGTTGTTAGCCGTTGCAGGATATGTTGTTGATGGTTCTTATCGCGCGCCACAATGAGTACTTTCTCCCGTTGACTGGTGTGCGCGCATAGGGACACAAATACCGGTTCCACTCGGGCCAGTATCGGTTGCCAGTCAGAGTACGCGTGAGGCCAGGTAAGCATGATGCCGCTTTGCGGTTCCCACTCGGCAGGCAATCTTCGTTTAACGCTGGGACGTTCAGTCATGGCGGCTAATCAGCTTCAGGTCTTGGCGGGGTGATGCGGTTAGGATTGAGCTTGGCAACTTTCACCGCATTGTCCTTGATTTGCACAATTTCGATGGGGTAGCCGTCAATCAGGATACTGGTGCCGGGTTCCGGAATTTGTTCCAACCGCTCGAGGATCAATCCATTGAAGGTTTTTGGGCCATCGGTGGGCAGCTGCCATTTCATAGTACGGTTGAGGTCGCGAATGCTGGCGCTGCCGTCGATCAGGTAAGTGCCGTCTTCCTGTTGATGAATATCCTTGATCGCCGCTGATGGGTCGGACGTGAATTCGCCAACTATTTCTTCCAGAATGTCTTCCAGGGTAACCAGACCATGCACATCGCCATATTCATCAACGACCAGTCCCATGCGGCGCTTTTGCCGTTGAAACTGCAGCAACTGGGTATTAAGCGGGGTATTTTCGGGCACGAAGTACGCGTTGCGGATCTGCGGCAGCAAATCTTCCTTGACGGAGTCCGGTTTGGTCAGTACTTCCAGGGTATTGCGCACATGGATAAGACCGATCACATTGTTGATATCCGTGCGGTAAACCGGTAACCGGGTGTGCCGGCTGTTGATAAGCAATTTGACGATGTCTTCCCACTCGTTATCAAGATCAATGCCGACTATTTCATTGCGCGGGATCATGATGTCATTAACGGTGACTTTTTCCAGGTCCAGTATATTGGTCAGCATTTTCTGGTGGCGCTTGGGGATCATGGCGCCCGCCTCACTGACCACGGTGCGCAACTCATCGGACGTCAGGAGCTCACCTTTTTTTTGCCTGGGTGAAACACCCAGTAATCGCAAAACTCCGTTCGCCATGAGATTGACCAGCCAGACGATGGGGTAAAGCAATTTTAACAAGGGCACCAGGATCAGCGTGGCAGGAAAGGCGATGCGTTCCGGATGTAATACGGCCAGGGTTTTGGGGGCTACTTCAGCAAAAATCAAAATCACCAGGGTAAGAATGCCAGCCGCAATCGCGATACCCGCTTCGCCCCACAAGCGCAGGGCGATGATCGTGGCTATAGATGAGGCGAATATGTTTACAAAGTTGTTGCCCAGCAGGATTAGGCCGATCAACCGGTCCGGTTTATCCAGCAGTTTGCTGGCCCTTTGCGCCCCATGATGATTTTGTTTGAGTAAATGCCGCAGCCGGTAACGATTCAAGCTAATCAGTCCGGTTTCGGAACCAGAGAAGAAAGCGGACAACAGAATCAACAGTACGAGTATACCAAATAAAATACTAAGGGAAATATCGTTCAATGAAACAATGCCTCAGTCTGGTGAAGAAAATGGTTGCGTGAATTAACGACCGAGAATAATTTCCATAACCCATTTGCTACCCATATAGGCCAGCAACAGGACGAAGAAGCCCGCCAGCGTCCAGCGGATTGCGGTACTGCCGCGCCAGCCGAAACGCCAGCGTCCCCACAATAATATGGCAAACACAAACCAGGATACGATCGCCAATATGGTTTTATGCGCGATATGCTGGGCGAACATGTCCTCCAGGTAAATCATGCCGGTGATCAAGGACAGGCTGTGCAGGAAAAATCCCAAGCCGATCATCTGGAACAGCAGGGTTTCCATGGTTTCCAGCGGCGGTAGCGCGCGAATAAAGCCGCCAGGTTTACGGTTCCGCAGGTGTTTATCCTGGATTGACAATATAACGGCGTGTACCGCCGCGATGGTGAGCAAGGCAGTCGCCATTATGGACATCAGGATATGTATTTTAAGCTCCATCGCCTGGGCAGGTTGTAAGGTGTGTTCTACCGGAAACATCATCACCAATAAAATAGACACGCCTGCCAGTGGCAGCAGTACGATTCCCAAATTTTCCACCGGGTTGGCGAAGGCCCCCAGCAAAATGGTCAGGGCAATCAGCCAGAGTATGAGTGAGCCCGCGTTGAAAAAACCAAGATCCAGCCCGCCGGTAACGAACAAGGTTTTGTATAACACAATCGTGTGCAGTCCCACGGCGACCAGGCCGAGGATCAGGATGCCCGTTTTTTTATAGAGCCAGGACTCGGATTCCGCATCTTTTCGGGCGAACAGCCGGATACCCAGCAAGATACCCGTTAACAAATACATTGCTATGGTGATGAAGCTAATAACTGTTGTCGGCATGGAGTTTTTTCTGGACGGTTGACGTTTGTTGTTGTTAAGGTTGCTGGCAGCTTTTTCGCATCAGATTCGGCAAAGATTTTGGAGCATGACGATGATACGAGTATAAATGGATACGTTATTAAGTCTAATTCTGTTTCGAGTGAAATATATCCAATTACCGCGAATCTCGTGTTGTTACTTTAAAATTCATGCGACAAATATCCTCACTTTTGGCGATCATGCCGCAATCCCATGATGTCATAAACATGGCTATTTTAAGTAAATGAATTACAATAAAATTATGTACAAAAGCAGGCGATAATGAAAGCCCGTCTTTTGTGAATATCAGTGAGGTTCTTACTATACCGATGTTAATGCGTGGTTTGTGTAAGAATCATTAATAACGTGACTGGCGCCAGACCGGCCCGCGTGGTACAGCGAAAACTGATTAATTATTACACATTTTATCGGATTAACGGGGATATTTTGCGGTGTTCGCTGCTTTCAAAATGCCAATTGACAACAAAAATGAGTAGGAAAAAATAAAGAAATTGCACCAATGGCCGTAGTCTGTACGCAATGGGCGGTAAGAATTGATCACCCCGAGATTAAAACAAATAATGAGCGCATTTAGTTAAAGTGAGATGAACTTACGCGTTTTGGGATGCAGCGGCGGAATCGGCGCTGATTTAAGGACAACATCACTCCTGATCGATGATGATATTCTTATCGACGCGGGCAGTGGCGTGGGTGATTTAACCCTGGAAGAGTTGGAAAATATCAAGCATATTTTTCTGACTCACACGCATATGGATCATTTCATCTTTCTGCCGCTCATGGTGGATAGTATTTTTGGCAGCATCAAGGAACCGGTCATTGTCCATGGGCAACCCAAGACCATCGAAGCCTTAAAAACCCATATTTTTAACTGGACCATTTGGCCGGATTTCTCCAAATTACCAACGGTAGAAAATCCTGTCATGGCATTTGAGACCATGCTGCCGGGGGCCACCATGACACTCAATGGGCGCACGCTGGAAATGATCCAGGTTAACCATATTGTGCCGGGTGTCGGGTACCGGGTGGAGTGCGATTCCGGCAGTTTTGCATTTACCGGCGACACCACCAATCACGACAACTTCTGGGAGGTCATGAATCGTTACGATACGCTGGACCTGTTGATATGCGAAGTAGCATTTCCCAACGCGCTGGAAGATCTCGCGAAACGAGCCGGACATTATTCACCCCAACTGCTCGCCCTTGACCTGGTGAAGTTGCGGCACTATCCGGATATTTATATTTCTCATACCAAACCGGGCAAGGAAGACGTTATCGTCAGTGAGTGCCGTGAGGCCGTTCCCACCCGTACCATCCATCGCCTGTTCGGCGGAACCCAATTCACGCTATAATACGCCCGCTGTTTCCAGCCGTCTTAACAACGCGTTTCACGGATAGTCCGGGAAACGCCAATTTTATTTCCATAAATCTTAGGCTTTAATCATGTTTGAAAATCTCACCGAACGATTGTCTCACACCCTAAAACAGATTCGCGGCCAGGCGCGGCTGACCGACGACAATATTCAGGATAGCTTGCGTGAGGTGCGTAAAGCCCTGCTTGAAGCGGACGTGGCTTTGCCGGTGGTGCGCCTATTCGTCGACCAGGTAAAAGAACGCGCCTTGGGTGAAAATGTCACTAAAAGTCTCACGCCGGGGCAGGCATTTATTAAGATCGTCCAGGCGGAACTGGTCCATTTAATGGGCGAAGCCAACGAAGAGTTGGCGCTGAATGTTCGTCCGCCTGCCGTGGTGCTAATGGCCGGGTTGCAGGGGTCGGGTAAGACCACGACGGTGGCCAAGCTGTCGCGCTGGCTGATTGAGAAAAAGAAAAAATCCGTCATGGTGGTGAGCGCCGATATCTACCGTCCTGCTGCCATCGATCAGTTGAAAACCCTGGCCGCGGAAGTAGGGGCTAATTTCTTCCCCAGCGATCCCAGCCAGGACCCCGTCGCGATCGCCAACAACGCCATCGATGCGGCGCGTAAGCAGGCGCAGGACGTGCTCATTATTGACACCGCGGGCCGGCTGCACATCGACGCTGCGATGATGGAGGAAATCAAGCGTCTGCATAACGCGGTGAATCCGGTTGAAACTTTGTTCGTCGTGGACAGCATGACCGGCCAGGATGCCGCCAACACCGCGAAAGTATTTAATGACGCACTGCCACTCACTGGCGTGATCCTCACCAAAACCGATGGCGATGCGCGCGGCGGCGCGGCTTTGTCCATTCGCCATATTACCGGTAAGCCCGTTAAGTTCTTAGGGGTTGGTGAAAAAACCACCGCGCTGGAACCCTTTCATCCCGACCGCATGGCCTCGCGAATTCTTGGTATGGGCGATGTGCTAAGCCTCATCGAGGAAATGGAACAAAAAGTCGACCGCGATGAAGCCGAACGCCTGGCGAAAAAGGTCGCCAAAGGCAAGGGGTTTGACCTGGAAGATTTTCGTTCCCAATTACAGCAAATGCAGAATATGGGCGGAATCGCCAGCTTGATCGATAAAATGCCCGGCATGTCAGGAGTGAGCCAAAAGGTCAAAAACCAGGTGGACGACAAGCAATTCAAGCGCCTGGAAGCGATGATTAATTCCATGACGCCGCACGAACGGCGTTTCCCCAAGGTTATTAACGGCTCGCGCAAAAAACGCATCGCGATGGGTTCCGGCACCCAGATACAGGACGTCAATCGCCTGTTAAAGCAATTCACCCAAATGCAGAAAATGATGAAAAAGATGAGCAAAGGCGGCATGCAGAAAATGCTGCGCGCCATGAAAGGGCGAATGCCACCGGGCATGCCTTTTTGAACTAAAATTTTCTTATTTTTCGTCGGCTTGGATTGAACATAGCGGTTTCCGGCAACGTGCGCCTAGAGTCAACTCAGGGAAATTACGCTTCAGCCATTCAGATAACTGTTTTAATTTTCAGTAAATTTACATACAATACGCGCTCTTTTGGGTTTGCCGGCCGCTCAAGGCCCAGGCGAACCGTTTATTTATACGCATCGCAAATATTTTACGCAAAAAAAGTATTTTTTACGTATAGCAAGTACAAGGAATTTTTCGGAGATTCGTTTACCAATGGTTATCATTCGTTTATCGCGCAGTGGCGCAAAAAGACGTCCCTTTTACAACATTGTCGTGCAAGACAGCCGCAGACCGCGCGACGGCCGTTTCATCGAGCGCATTGGATTCTACAATCCGACCGCGGTTGAAACCGAAGAAGGTTTGCGTATTAATCGGGAACGTATCGATTATTGGGTAGGGCAGGGCGCGCAACTGTCAGATCGCGTTGCCAGCATCATTAAAAGTCAGAAGTAATATTCCCTTCCCCCTAAATTCCTGATGTGGGTCGTTGCCCTTTTGCAGGGGCAACGGCATCCATGCACAAACTCCCTGATCAGACAATGGATGATCAAACCCACCAATTTGTTGTTGTCGGTAAAGTCAGCGCTGCCTTTGGTGTAAAAGGTTGGCTTAAGATACAGTCGTTTACCGATCCGGCGGACAACATACTGCACTTTAAACCCTGGTATCTTCAGACCCGGGAACACGACCACCCCTGGAAAATTGTGAAAGTACTTGGCGGCCGTGCGCACGGAAAACAAGTGGTGGTTCAGTTGGAGGGTATCCATGACCGCAATCAGGCGGAACTAATCCGCGGTCTGGACATTGCGATCAAACGCGAGCAACTGCCGGATACAGAGGGCGACGGCTTCTATTGGATCGACCTGGTAGGACTTAAAGTGACCAACCGAGACGGTGTTTTGCTGGGCGTGGTGGAATCGATCCTGGAAACCGGCGCCAATGACGTACTGGTCGTGCGGGGTGACAAGGAGCGGCTTATCCCGTACGTTGTGGAACAATTCGTGCTGGACATCGATCTGGATGCGGGCAGCATGACGGTGGATTGGGATCCGGAATTCTGAGTCGCAATGAACGTGCCGCGCATTGACGTGATCACCTTGTTCCCTGAAATGTTTGCCGCGGTGACGCAGTACGGCATTACGCGGCGCGCGATTGAAAAGCAGTTGTTAAGCGTGGAGCTGTGGAATCCGCGCGATTACGCCACGGATAAGCACCGTACCGTGGATGACCGGCCCTATGGCGGCGGACCGGGGATGGTCATGATGGTCGAGCCGCTCAAAAAAGCCGTTGATCATGCGCGGCGCGCGGCGCAACAGGCAACCGGTGCGGCTGTCAAAACCGTTTATTTGTCGCCGCAGGGAAAACCGCTTACCCAACAGTTGTTGCGGGAAGCGGCGGCCCTGCCGGGTTTGATCCTTCTCGCCGGCCGTTATGAAGGCATCGATGAGCGCGTGATTGAATCGGAAATCGATGCGGAATGGTCCATCGGCGATTACGTGTTAAGCGGCGGGGAGTTGGCCGCCATGGTCGTCATTGATGGTGTGACCCGCTTGTTACCGGGCGCCCTGGGACATGAGGATTCCGCCGGCCAGGACTCATTCGTCAACGGTTTACTCGATTTTCCGCATTACACCCGGCCTGAAGTCGTGGATAGCCGGGCGGTGCCCGCGGTATTGCTGAGTGGTGACCATCGGGCTATCGAACGCTGGCGCCTGAAACAGGCCCTGGGCCGTACCTGGCAGCGCCGCCCGGAGTTGTTGAAACGGATGCAACTTAATGATCTACAAAAAGAATTACTTGAAGAGTTTATCAAGGAACAGAAACAAACCTAGCAAGATCCACAACCGGGCGATGTTTATAATCCGGGCCCCGGAACCGTATCAATTGAGCAAATTTGAGGTGTTATCCCGGGAATTGTCCGGTATAATGCGCCGCACTGAGAAATGGAGCAGGTCATGAGCAATATAATTCAACAACTTGAAGCTGAACAAATGAAAAAAGTCCCCGATTTTAGCCCCGGGGATACGGTTGTGGTCAACGTGAAGGTTATCGAAGGTAACCGTGAGCGCACCCAGGCCTTTGAAGGTGTCGTCGTTGCCAAACGCAATCGCGGCGTCAATTCTTCGTTTACCGTGCGCAAAGTGTCCCATGGTGAAGGCGTTGAGCGGGTATTTCAAACGCACAGTCCAAGCATTCAGTCCGTTAAAGTGAAACGCCGTGGCGACGTGCGCCGCGCCAAACTTTATTATCTGCGTGATCTGGCAGGCAAAGCGGCGCGTATTAAGGAAAAGCTGTAATTTCGTCATTCGCCGAACAATACTTCGGCATTGAGTAAACCTTTTCGGTGATTGTGACATCTTTGACAACGGGCGTTTGGTACACTACCAAGCGCCCGTTTGCGTTTTGGCACACGTTTTTTGCCCGGCGCGCGGTGTAGTATTCCTGAAGGGCTGCTTCAATCTGGAGATTGCAAATGCTGATCAAGGACAATCACGATTATGATGCCGTTATTCGAACGCCATTTCCGGGCGGCGCCAATCAATTGGCTATTCGTGTTGAGGGCGGCCGGTTGCGGGAGCTTGCGTTTTTAAGTGACGCAGCCCGGCTAAAGCCACCGGCGAATTCCGCTGCGCGGGAAGTTGTTGCGCAACTCAACGCTTATTTCGCGGACCCTTGTTACCGATTCACGTTGCAACTCGCCCCCCAGGGTACGGACTACCAACAACGAGTCTGGAATATGTTGCGCCGTTGCCCCCCGGGGAAGGTCTGGTCTTATGGAAACCTGGCCGAAAAAATCCGTAGCGGACCGCGCGCGGTTGGTAATGCGTGCCGCCGCAATCCCATACCCATTGTTGTACCCTGCCACCGGGTTGTGTCAGCGCAGGGATTGGGAGGCTACGCCGGTAAAACAACAGGCGATAACCTGTCACTCAAGCAGTGGTTATTACAGCATGAGTCGGCCATCTAAGCCGCAGGATGCAGCACCGCATCCGGCGAGTGAGCAACAACTGGAAGTCTTTATCGACGCCATCTGGATGGAGCGGGGGCTTAGTGAAAATACCCTGAATGCCTATCGCACCGACCTTCACGGGTTGGCGAAATGGTTAAATGCGCAGTGCCGGCAGGACTTATTGCACGCATCCCGCAGCCAGATTCTGGACTACCTCGCCTGCCGCGTAAACGAAGGCGTGAAATCGCGGTCCACCGCCCGCTTGTTATCCAGTATTAAACGTTTCTATCAATATAGTGTGCGGGAACAATTGCTCAAGGTTGATCCTAGCGATCGTATTGATGCGCCGAAGCTGGGCCGTCCCTTGCCAAAGTTTTTGTCGGAAGCGGAGGTCGAGGCGCTGCTGTACGCGCCGGATTTAAATGATCCCCTGGGGATACGCGATCGCACTATGCTGGAGCTGTTGTACGCCACCGGCTTGCGCGTATCGGAGCTGGTCATGCTCACGTTGGACCAAATCAACCTGCGGCAGGGTGTGGTGCGCGTACTGGGCAAAGGTAACAAGGAGCGGCTGGTGCCATTGGGTGAAGAGGCGTTATCCTGGCTGGATCGTTATCTCAACGATGTACGGCACCAAATCACGCCGCCCGCTGCCAGCGATCATGTGTTTACCACACGGCGCCAGTCGGGCATGACTCGCCAGGCGTTCTGGTATTTAATCAAACGCTATGCGCTCAAGGCCGGTATTAAAAAGCACTTGACGCCCCATACCCTGCGCCATTGTTTTGCAACGCATTTACTGAACCATGGCGCGGATTTGCGTGTCGTGCAAATGTTGCTGGGGCATAGTGATTTATCGACCACGCAGATTTATACTCACGTGGCGCGGGAACGATTACGCAGCCTGCACGCAACCCATCATCCGCGCGGTTGATGGTTTCGCCGCTGAGGCGGAATCGCATAATTAACCAGCTATGTGAGGATATGAAAGGAAAACAATATGCCATCCTTTGATATAGTGTCTGAAATCGACATGCATGAACTGACCAATGCCGTGGACCAGGCGAATCGTGAGGTGGGTACCCGGTTTGATTTCAGGGGCACCAATTCGAAAATCGAGCAGGCGGGAGCGGAAATTACCATTATTAGCGAAAGTGATTTTCAAGTGCAGCAGATCCGGGATATTTTGCGCAACAAAATGGTCAAACGCGGCATAGATATTGGATGCCTGGATGTCCAGGCCCCATTCCCCACTGGCAAGGAAGTGCGCCAGAAACTGGTTGCCAGACAGGGGGTCGACAAGGAACTGGCGAAAAAAATCGTCAAATTGGTAAAAGACTCCAAGGTAAAAGTCCAGGCGGCCATTCAGGGGGAACAGGTACGGGTAACCGGAAAAAACCGCGATGATCTGCAGCAGGTTATCGCCCTGCTGAAAGAGTCAAAATTGGACATGCCGCTGCAATACACGAACTTCAGAGACTAGTCATCTCGAAATTACCTAAATTAAATCCGGCCGCGCAATTTTATTTAATGATCGTTACTGAGAGGATGTTATGAGAAAAGTTTTTTTGGTTGTGACCTTGGCGCTGTTTGTTCCTATTGCCATTGCGGCGGGCACCGATATTGAACAAGTTACAAAAACCTTACAGGAACTGATGCCGGGGGCAAAGCCCGATAAAATCAAGCCAACGCCGATTCCCGGCCTCTATGAGGCGGTATACGGTACCCAGGTTATTTATATGACCAGCGATGGACGTTACATGATTGAAGGCGATGTCTATGATGTGCAAAAAAGGGTGAATCTTACGGAAGCCGTCCGCACATCAGGCCGGGCAAAAGCGCTGGCATCCCTGGATATGGAACAATTAATCGTGTTTCGCCCCAGGGATAAGGAAACTAAATTTGTGATCACGGCGTTCACCGATATTGATTGCGGTTATTGCCGCAAGCTGCATGCCGACATCAAGGCGTACAATGATCTTGGCATCGAAGTAAGATATGCGGCGTTTCCCCGTTCCGGATTACAGACGCCATCCTATTTCAAGGCGGTCTCGGTCTGGTGCGCCAAGGACCGCAATAAGGCGATGACCTTTGCCAAGGGCGGCGCCAACCTGGAACAACTGGAAAAACTGGAGCAAGTGGCTGATAACAAACCCTGCAAGGACGCCATCACCAAGCAATTGAATATTGCACGGGACGTGGGTGTAACCGGAACACCCTCATTATTCACGGAAAGCGGTCAGAGCATTCCCGGTTACGTTCCGGCGGACCGGCTGCTAAAAATCCTCACCGATGGCAAGCAGAGTTAATCGATATGCAGTTAAATCACCGCTTGAAGACCGGTATAAAATCCTTATTGGAAACTCCGCTGGAGTTTACTAGGCTAGATTCAAGCGCAGTAGGTTGTATTGGAATTAGGGAATTGCACGAGGTTAACGAGAAATAATAATGGCCCGAGTAAAAGTGTATAGCACCGGAACGTGCCCGATTTGTGATAAAGCGAAAAACCTTCTTACCAAGTGGCGCATTTCTTATGACGAATTTCGTATTGATCAGGATAAAAATGCGCTCAAGGAAATGCTGACAGTGTCCAATGGCGCCAGAACCGTGCCGCAAATCACCATTGACGGTAAATGGGTGGGTGGATTCAGTGAACTCACGGAGCTGCACATGGACGGTGAGCTTGATGGGCTTGTGGAACAATAGCTAGTTAACTTTGTCAGTGGCCTATAGCGCTTTACGGCAACCACCGCGGGTTAGCAGTTCTTACAGCCAACCAGAAAATCGCGTGCGTCCTTGTGGCCTTGTCGGGCGGCGAGGTTGAACCATTTCACGGCTTTGTCGTTGCTCTTGGTTATGCCTAATCCGCTGTGGTACATATTCCCCAGATGATATTGCGCGTCAGAATTGCCGCGTTGCGCGGCTTTTTCCAGCCACTTGAACGCAATCAAATAATCCTGTTCGACGGACTGCGCCCCATTCATATAGATTTTTCCAAGTTCAAGTTGCGCAAGAGTATGGCCATTGATTGCCGCGTTTTGTAACCAACGTATGCCTTCCTGGATATCCTGCGGCGCATGTTCTCCTTTAATATACATGATGCCTACTTCATATTTGGCGGATGCGTGTCCCTGGATTGCATTGAGCAGGTAAGGGTAAATAGGGGAATTTTTCAGGCTCTGCAATTCCTTGTTTAGAAAACGTTGCTCTTCAGTGCGCAAAATACCTTCCAAGGCTTTGCTGGCTTGCTCCAGGCCTTTGCCTGCCGCCCTGCTATACCATAGCTTTGCTGATTTGAGATCCGGTTCAACGCCGATACCGCCTTGGTACATTTCACCTAATCGGAACTGAGCCTCAAGGTGATCCTGTTGAGCGGCTTTGAGAAACCATTGCAGCGCGGCACCGGTGTCTTTATCGACCCCTTTGCCGTCAATGTACATTAATCCGAGGGCAAACTGGGCTTCGGGATCGGTTACGGCTGGATTGCTGGTGAGTTCGTTTTTGCGGGCCAGGAGTTGGTTGCGCTGCAACGCATTCAGATCGCGCTGCGCTTTGCTGATTCCCCGATTAGACGCCAGGCGTAACCATTTTATGGCGTTATCTTCACTGGGTGGCACACCGACGCCGTCCCGGTACATAATGCCCAGACGATATTGGGCGCCAGCGTGTTCTTGTTCCGCCGCTTTGCGTATCCACTCCGCCGCCTTGTGAGGATTCTTATCAACGCCGTTGCCGGTGAGGAAACGAATCCCCAAGGCGTATTGCGCGTCCACTATGCCGTTCTCAGCCATGAGGATTTCCTGCTTGAGTGCGGACTCGGTGGAAATTGGCGTTGCGTTTTCTAGCGCCGCGGTATTGACCATATACAATAGTGCATTGTCGTTGCCACCAGTGTCGCTGCCACCGGTAGTGCTTGGCGTGGTGTTCAGAATTTCCCGGGCCTTGGCGATTCCGTTTTCACTCGCCAGTTCCAGCCATTTTTTGCCGAGCGTCCGGTCTTCCTTGACGCCTATGCCGCCGTAAAGGATTTTGCCTAATTGAAATTGCGCATTGGCGTGACGTTCGCGGGCCGCTGATTCATACCAGCGCAGCGCTTGTTCGATGTCTTTACTGCCGTTATGACCGAAGAAATAAAGATTTCCCAATTCATATTGCGCGTCGGCATAATTGGTATTAGCGGCTAGAGTGAGGAATTTCTGGGCGACAACGGCGTTTTTTTGAATACCGTCACCGTACAGGTGCATAATACCCAGGTAATAGGCAGCCTTGGTGTGTCCTTTCGCCGCAGCCATCTCTAACCACCTGGCGGCTTCCGCCTTATTCTCGGCGGTATTGGAGCCAAGATAATATTTGCGGCCTATAAAATATTGCGCCGGCGCATCATTCATTTCGGTGGCTAATTTGTACATGGTGTGGTCGATGGCGCTGGGTGGTTCAGCGGCTGAAACCGCTGAGCAGGGCAACAGTGCCAATAACAACAGCGCTAACAACAACAATAACCTTGGCATTCCGGGTGCCGCGAAACTATTTCTGCTTATGAATATGTGTCGAATCACGCTGTTGTCCACCATAGCGAATCAAAAGTCCGGCATCACTAATAGACTTGAAAGGCGGTAAATCATGGAACACCAGGAACGGGTTGGAGAGGCTTTCAGTACCCGTTATCAGTTTCAGCGTCTGTATCCGTAACGATCGTGGCGCAATGCTAACGATGAATTGACAGTCAATTGGATTGCGCGTGTTACCGGTGACCGTGGCAGGTGGCTAAGGCCGTTGCGGAGCGTGATGCGTGGAATCGCACGCCACCGGCAAGCGCCTGCGCGAAATCCGTGTAAACCTGCCTGTTTGTAAAGTTGACGATATCGCCCCCAAACCTTGCTGTATTCCATTTTTTTGCCGAATTACTAAAACCGCCGATTACGCCAGGAATAATCTGCCGACCTGTGCCTGGCGCCCTATCTAATCGCGATAATGCAAACCTGGAATATACGGTATCAGCCACAAAATTAATGTAGGAATTTGCTGATATTACCGGGTTCCGATATTTTTTGAGCTGACATAAATCACTAATATATCTATTCAATTTGTGAATCTGAGTTACGTTCTCGGCAATTTATCGGCATCTCTTGCGGCGCTTAGCGGGCATAATGGTATGATGCAGAAAGGCAATCGGCGGTTATCGTGTTTTGCTGCCTTGATTTAGCAATCCGTTTTATAGGAATTGGTGATGAGTGATATTTTTTCAGTCGTGTTTAACGATAATCCTGAATTGGAATTTGACCGGGGCAAACCGTTGTCGGAGAGACAGCTGCAGTTTTTGGAAAAGATGGATCAGGAATTAAATACGCAAATTGTCATGGGTGATGAAGTGATTTTGAATCCCGGCCTGGAAGAAAAAGCGCAATTCGTGGCTATCAATCTGGTCAATGCATTAACCGGATCCAATGATGGCGTCGCCGCCGCCATGTGTAGTTACCTCGCCACCCGCGTTCCTGATCTGAAGCAAGTCATAGTTAATAGCAATAATGGGCAAGTGCTGATTAATCTGATTTTTGACGAAGACTATACGCGGCAAGTCAATGTGCAATTTACCAGCCGTAGCGGCGGTAAACCGACATCGCATTAATGTAATTTGTCTCAGGATGTCTGGTTTCCGCTGGCCAGGATTGCCGCAATATCCAGTATGTCGACCGTATAGCGGCTTGCGTTACGGGTAAACAGAATCTGGGGTATGATTGTTTTGTCCGGCCAGAGCCGGGAGATGCCGGCGTAATATAGGCTTATCTGGGGCCGGTAATGTTGTACCAGATCAAGTTGCTGTTGCCTTCCGGTAGCGAGGTGGGT
Organism: Gammaproteobacteria bacterium; assembly: GCA_036507695.1. Lineage (GTDB taxonomy): Bacteria > Pseudomonadota > Gammaproteobacteria > SZUA-152 > SZUA-152 > JAKEGK01. The sequence continues at coordinate 1,043 of DATCIR010000072.1, read as the reverse complement.
TTTATAGTCAATCAGGTAAATGGTGTCCGCCTGTATTATCACACGATCGATAATTCCCGATATAGTGACGTTCTGATATTGGAAGTTGATAGGAACTTCATTGTAGGCCGATGTATAGCAGGCAGGATTGAATAAGGCTGCGTGCGTTTTATTGGCCAGGAGAGACCGGGTTTCGTGCCAATACTCATCGAGTAAAACCTGGCTTACGCTGTTTCCCCAGCGGTGCTGAATGACGCGCCGTGTGTCCCCTGAGACCAGTGTGGCGGTTAATAGCTGCAGCATTTTATGAATGATAACGCCACGCAATTGCAGGTCTTCATCGTTTAGACTTTCCGGCGCCTGGCCATGCTTACCAACTGCGCTGTCACTGGGCGTTGTCAACACACTGGGTGCAATGATCATGCTGGTCGGCATTACCGTTAAGGGTTGCGCCATGCGCGGATCAATAGCAACAACCGATATCTCAGGTGCTGGCGGGGTATCGAGCAATGGCGGGGGTGACGCCTCCGATCTTAGGCTATATCCGCCAGTGTCCTGGTGCAATGCTTTATCCGGATGCGCGGCCAACGCCGCGGCGATGGAACCATACCAGCCCGTATCGCCGTCACGCTTGGGTTCACAACCGCTGATAAACAAATATTGTTTGGCCCGGGTAAGCGCAACATATAATAAATTGGCGTCTTCTCTTTTTATTTCCGTGTCCTGTTGCGCAAGTAATTCATTGCTGTATTGATCCCGGTCGGCTTTCTTGGCCGCTAATAAAAAGTGGCTGGGTTGATTTTCATCGGCCGGCCATTGCACAATCGCTTGATAAGCATCCTTGGCGGACGTGGTATTGGTGGCGTCGGCCAGAAATATCACGGGCGCTTCCAGGCCCTTTGCCCCATGGATGGTCAGTAGCCGGACCCGGGCGTCGCTTTTGCCCGCTGGTGTTTCATCCGGGGCGTCCTGAGTGCTATGGCGCAGGGTCTGCAATCGGTGAAGGAAACGGCTGACGCTGGGATAACGGCCGCTGTCAATTTCCAATGCCAATTCAATGAAAC
>DATCIR010000071.1:0-7101 GCA_036507695.1 Gammaproteobacteria bacterium | reverse complement strand
TGCAAGTTATATCGACGTAACGCATGAGGATACCGAAACCACCGGGCTTATTGATTATGTTTATCAATCGGGATTTGCGGGGCTGCAAAAGTCCATGACCAAATACACAGAAGCGGGTCTTACCGCATATGGGTCCAGGTACGAGGCGCTTGCGGTGGAAAACGAAACTGATGACGCAGGGTTGCAGGCGAGTTTGGCTTCGGCATATTCAGAGTCTCTGACATTTAACCTGAAATTAAGCTGGCACAAAAGCACCATTAAAGTGGGCCCGGATGGCGGATTCTTCCGGGATACCAATGAAGGCAGATTGCTGGATCTGGAACTTGAAAAACAGCTAGACCATAGCAACCTGGTGTTTTCGGTGGAGAATGAAATCAAGCCCAGCAGCAGCGGTTTATTGGAACGGCATGACCGGTATCGGATAGACGTGTCACGCCAATTCACCGAACGCACGATGGGCCAGGTAAAATTGATCAATACCTTTGTGGATGACGTGACGGAAAATCCGTTGTTTGTAAGTTGGGAATACCGGCAGGCGATTTGTCAATTAAGCTATCGGATCCATCAAAACTGGTATTTTTGGGGATCGTATTCTTACGCATGGAAAAAATATGAAGATGCGGATGGCAGTGCAGAATCGAACGCTGTGTTGCTGTCGTTAAGGTATCAAGGCTATTAGAGCTTGTAGAGCCGTTATTAACCTAATCAAAAATACTTATGAATACCGCAGCCATTGGCAGTTACCAAAATTCTGTTGCTCCGCAAAACAGCCGAACGTTTGCGGACTATATCGAGGTTTTCAAGCGCCGCTTTAATACATTTCTAATTTCTTTCATCAGTGTGATTGTCCTGTCCGTGCTGGCGGCATTCCTGATACCGCCTACCTATAAATCGTCATCCACTATTTTAATTGAACAACAGGAAATTCCCCAGGAGCTGGTAAGGTCAACAGTGACGAGTTTTGCTGATCAGAGGGTGCAAATTATCAGTCAGAGGGTAATGACGCGATCCAATCTGTTGGAGATTATTCAACAGTTCAACCTTTACGCGGCAGAACGCAAACGCGAGCCTCTGGAAATTGTGCTGGCAGACATGCGGGAAGATATTAATCTATCCATGATAAGCGCCGAAGTTGTTGATCCCAGAAGCGGGCGGCCAACTCGCGCCACCATTGCGTTTACTCTGTCATATTTCAGTGAATCCCCGGAGCTGGCGCAAAAAGTTGCCGACAAACTGACTTCACTTTATCTCAACGAGAACCTGAAAACCCGCACTGTAATGGCAACGGAAGCCGCTGTGTTTCTAGCTGATGAAGCGGATCGCCAGAGTAAACAAATTAATTTCCTGGAAAAGGAACTGGCCAGTTTCAAGGAGCGGCATTTGGGGAGTCTGCCAGAGTTGAACCAAATGAATCTGCAGTTAATGGAGCGCACCGAGCGGGAATTACTGGAAGTGGAGCGTCAGATTCAGTCGGTTAACGAAAGGAAAATATACCTTGGTTCGGAACTGGCTCAACTTAGCCCCAACCAGGCTATTTTTTCAGAAACTGGCGAAAGAATTCTTGGTTCCGTCGATCGGTTAAAAACCCTGGAATCCAAACTGATCAGCATGATGGCGATTTATAGTGAGGACCATCCTGGCATATTACGTGCCCGTAAAGAGATTGAAGTCCTTAAGCGGGAACTTGATAATACCAGTGTAGATACCTGGCCAACGGTTATTGTCAGCAATGAGGTGGAGATCAGACTGGAAAAAGCAAAACAGGACAGAATAACCTTGCGGCAGCGTTATGCCGCGGATCATCCCGATGTAAAACGGGTGGAAATGGAAATTAACAATATGGAATCCACGCTGGCAAGTCAATCTGCTGAAACCAATAGCGCTTTGCAGGCAAAGCCGGATAATCCCGCCTACATCCAGTTGCAAGCGCAAGCTAATGCGGCTGATTCCGAATTATCATCCTTGAAGCAAGAACAGAAAGAATTACAGAAGAAACTATTCATGTACGAGGAACGGATTACCGGCTCCCCCCAGGTTGAGCGGGAATTCAAGGCCCTGACCCGCGACTATGAAAACGCCTGGCTCAAATATCAGGAGGTAAAAGCCAAGTTGATGGAAGCGCAGCTTGCCAAGGAACTTGAATCGGAAAGAAAAGGTGAACGCTTCACACTGATTGATCCGGCGCAATTGCCCGAAGAACCCGTCAGTCCGAACCGGCTGGCAATTGTGCTGTTGGGGCTGTTTATTTCAGTTGGCCTTGGTGCTGGAATCATGGCTATGCGCGAGAGCATGGATTGCACTGTGCGTGGCGCAAAAGGTGTCGCACTTTTATTGAATGTTACACCCTTAGCGGTCATTCCTTACGTTGCCACTAGTGAGGAAAAAACGGGTAAGACCGGTAAGCGCGTTTTTCTTTCATTGCTGTTAGTAGCGTGTTTTGCGGGTGGTCTGGCGGCGATCCATTTCTTCAAAACGCCCCTGGATGTGTTGTGGTATGTGACTTTGCGGCGTTTTGGCATAGATGTTTAATTATAAATAAACGTAGTGATCACTAATTATCATAGATATAGAGGCGACAGCGAGGTATGGAGCGTATAAAAGAAGCGGTGGAAAAGGCGCGGCAAAGTCGTAATGCGCTGCGGGGAGCATCGCCCAACGCGGTTCCATTGCTGGCTGATAGCCCGGCGAGAAGCCATCGCGTTTCCTTTCCGGCAAATATAACGTATGACAAAACCAAAATCGCTGCCATATCTCCTGAACTGCTCAGAAAGAACCGGGTTATTGACAGCCTGCGGGAGAAATCGCCAGCCGCGAACTCCTACAAACTTTTAAGAACCCAGGTATTGCAGCGGCTCACAGAGAATCATTGGACTAGCCTGGGTGTAACCAGCGCTGTTCCCGGCGAAGGCAAAACACTGACTGCCATCAACCTTGCTATTAGCCTTGCGGCGGAGGGCAATCATACCGTTTTACTGGTGGATTTCGATTTGGGCCGGCCGGCCGTGGCATCCTGTTTTGGGTATGAACCGGTTTGCGATCTGAGCAAATTTCTTTTCAGTGATCACATTCCATTGAGCGATGTTCTATTCAATCCGGGTATCGAAAGACTGGTTATACTTCCAGGTAACACGCCGATCGCCAATTCATCCGAGACGCTATTATCACCCAAGATATCCATGTTGGTGGATGACATCAAGACACGTTATGCATCCCGAATTGTGATTTTCGACCTGCCGCCACTGCTAGGAACGGATGACGTGCTGGCATTTTCTCCCTTTCTGGATTGCGCGCTATTGGTTATTGAAGAAGGCCGCACCCGGCGGGATGAAGTCATGCAATCCATGGAATTACTGCAGACCGTGAATGTGATCGGTACCGTGTTAAACAAGGCGGTAGACTCCCAGAGGGCCTATTACTAGCCGGGAATTCGGCGGACTGGGGTCACGGGAATGAAATAGAACTCTGATAACATCGGCTTGGCTGGGCCGAAGCAGGCAAAGAAAAACTTTATGTATATAGACTATTACGGATTCACTAAAAAGCCCTATTCGCTACTGCCAAATCCGGACTTTCTTTATATCGGAAAGCACCATGGCATTGCTCTGTCGGTATTGGAGTTCAGCCTGATAAACGAAGCCGGGTTCACGGTGATTACGGGGGATGTTGGTACAGGTAAAACGACGCTAACTCGTTATCTGTGTAACCATCTTGACGATAACGAGGTGACCGTTGGCCTGGTTTCCAATACCCATCGAGCGTTTGGCGAATTACTGCAATGGATTCTGAACGCCTATGGTCTTGACTACGCGGGACGCTCCAAGGTGGAGCAATATCAGTTGTTCGTGGACTATGTTATCAGCGAGTATGGCCAAAATCGCCGTACAGTGTTGATTATCGACGAAGCGCAAAACATGGATTTAGAAATACTGGAAGAATTACGCGTGCTTTCCAATATCAACGCCGACAGCGATCAACTGTTGCAGGTTGTGCTGGTTGGACAACCGCAATTGCGCGAGAAGTTGAAAGACCCATCACTGGAACAATTTGCGCAGCGCGTAGTCGCTGATTATCACCTGGAACCGCTCAGTAAGACGGAAATTACCGGTTACATCAGGCACCGATTGAGTGTTGCTGGCGGCAATGAAGATCTGTTTGACGAATACGCCTGTAGCTATATCGCCTATTTCAGTAAAGGGGTGCCGCGTCTCGTTAATATGCTGTGTGATTTGTCCCTGGTTTACGCCTACACGCAAAATAAACAGAAAATTGATTCACAGGTGGTTGCGGAGGTGGTGCGGGATAAGTTAAGAGGTGGTCTGACGCCGTTAAGAAAAGCGGTGGTACAAAAGAAATCACGGGACGGTATGGCGCGCGTCTGATTAAACGTTCCGCCTTGGCGGGAAAATCGGAATTATAAGCGAACGATGAGAGCTTTCAAACACAAGGCTTGGTATGGCGGTATCGCTATCGGTCTGCTTGTTGGGTTTTTGTTTCTAAACGGCTCCATTGCGCTTGCCGAACAGCATACGTCACAGTCCGTACCGGTCATTCTGCTGCCTAAATCCGGCCTTTCCGCGGATGAAGTCGCCGTGATTGTTAACACGGCGGATAAAAATAGTGTGGAGATTGCCCGTTATTATCTAAAGCTGCGGAAGATTCCCGATAAAAACCTGTTTGAGATTTCCTTTACACCGGGTACGGCCGAGTTAAACCGCAAGGAGTTTCAAGCGCTGTATAGCAGCCTGACGCAACGACTGCCCGCGAACATCCAGGCGCTGGTGCTAACCTGGAATATACCTTACCGGGTTGACTGCATGTCCATAACAACGGCATTCGCCATGGGGTTCAGTGAGGAACATTGTGCGAACGGATGTGAGGCAACCAAGGCCTCCCCTTACTACGACAGTAACTCCCTGCAACCGTTTACTGATCATGCTGTCCGGCCGGCGATGATGTTAGCGGGTGAATCTCTGGACCAGGTTAAACAACTCATACAGCGCGGGCTGCGCTCCGACGGCGCTTTTCCCAGCGGTACTGGGTATCTGGTCGAAACCTCTGACAGGTTTCGTAATACCAGAAGCTACATTTACGATAGATTAATCGCGCGCATGAGAGGTATAGTTGACCTGGAAAGGATCAACACCGATTATATTAAGAACAGAAACGATGTGCTTTTTTATTTCATCGGCGCCGCTCAAGTGGAAGATGTTTCAACCAATGTTTTTCTCCCGGGCGCTATAGCGGATCATCTGACTTCTAAAGGTGGGATGCTTGATGGTAGCGACCAGATGAGCAGTCTGGCGTGGCTCAGCGCGGGTGCAACCGGCAGCTATGGCGCGGTAATTGAACCCTGCAACTTTCCGCAAAAATTTCCCAATCTGGGCGTCGTGGTGAGCAGGTATTTACAGGGGGAATCATTGATCGAGGCGTATTGGAAAAGCGTTGAAATGCCGGGTCAGGGACTCTTTATCGGCGAGCCTTTGGCCACGCCATTTGGCGGTTATAAATATACCACCAGCGGCGATTCGATTGTTGTTACTACTTATGCGTTAAGACCGGGCAGCTATTCGCTTGAGGCTTCAACCTATGGAGTTGGTCCGTATAAAAAGGTGAAAGAGTTTACCAAGTCAGACCTGGGTGCGGCGCGTTTAACGATTAAGAAAGGACACGATCTTTTTTACCGGGTTACACAAAATAGCTGAGCAGTGACGTACTGGCCGGCCGGTAACGGCCAGGGCGCGGTTATCACCAGTTGTCATTACGAATGCGCGGAAAGGTGGCCGGTTCAACGGGGGCAACTTGCTTGACATGATTGAATATCTTGTATTGCCTCCTGGTATGTTGATTGTATTATTGAGCGCAAGCGTGGCTCTGGCAAGGAAGCATCAAAAGTCATCAACAATGCTGCTGACTGTTGCGGTGGTATTGTTTTTGCTGCTCTGCACGCCGGCTATTTCCATGGGAATAACTCAATTGGTGGAGCGCTACCCTGCACTGACGCAAGAGGAAATCAGAAATAGCAACGCGAAGGCTATTGTGATTTTAAGTGCCGGGCGGAATTCCAACGCAAAAGAGTATAACGGCGCCGCGTTATCCAGGTTAACACTGGAGCGGATTAAGTACGGCGCCCATATTCACGAATTAACGGGATTGCCAATCGTAGTAAGCGGCGGCGCACCGCAAACCGATCATATTTCAGAAGCGCGCATCATGAAAGATGTTTTGGTTGAAGACTATGGAGTCGATGCTCAAATAATATGGATCGAAGATGAAAGCAGTAACACTTACGAAAACGCTCTTTATACGGAGAAAATATTAAACGAAATGGGTATAACCCATATTTTTCTGACTACTCATGCCTGGCACATGCTGCGGGCAGTTGGTGTTTTTACGCGATTCGAAACGCAAGTAACGGCGGCGCCAACGGGTTTTGCGGGATACCGTAACGGATCGTTGAGGCCGGTGGATTTTTTACCTGCGGCCGAAGCTTTTACACAAAGCAGCCGGTCATTGCGTGAAATGTTAGGTCGGCTATGGTACAAATTCCGTTATTGAAATTATTTACAAACATAACGTTATCTGTGGCGCGCGGTTTCCATCTTTGCAGATTACTGATCTCGGTGAAAATGAATAACATTATAAGAAATACCGTTTTGCTTGCAATGTCCTTGTTGGCCGCGTTTCTGCTGGGGGAACTGGTAGTAAGAGTATTTATATCGGAACCAATAAAACCGCGGTTTGTTATCGATTCAGGTTACGGAGTGCGCGCCAATGAACCCAACATCTCAACCGTTCACGCTTGGCCGGGTGAATATGAAGTTACAGTTTCGAACAACGCCGCTGGTATGCGGGGATCAAAAGACTATGTCCAAAAAAAAGACCGTGGTGTAGTCAGAATCGCGTTGTTAGGTGACTCGTTTGTTTACGGTCACGGCGTTAACGACAACGAGGTCGTTAGTTTTATCCTGGAGCAATATTTAAACGAATCGCGATCGCAAACTCGGTACGAAGTACTTAATTTCGGAGTCTCGGGTTTTGGGCAGGCGGAAGAGTTTATGACCTACCGGAAACTCGTCAGAAAATATGAACCCGATCTGAGAT
>DATCIR010000070.1:0-34266 GCA_036507695.1 Gammaproteobacteria bacterium | reverse complement strand
CGCCTGGTAGCGGACGACCAGCTTGTCGTTGCTGAGCAGTTTAGTGGCCATATGTTCCGGATTGTGCTGCTGTCCGGATTGAAAACCATCATAACGGGCGATTTTTGCCAAGGTGTCGTGATCATTTTGCAGCGCGGCGGCGAGTTCCCGGTGCAGCCGTGGATCCTGGGCGTTCAGGGTACGCCACGCGGCGTACTCCGCGGACGGCAGTGACGCGCGCTGCAAAATCACAAATTGTTTGTCGCCCGAGGGTTTAACTAAGATTTCCATAGCCGCCTGCCTGCGTAGCCCGGGGGTGCATGATCCAAGAGTATAAGAAGGATAAACGCCCTTTCGCCAAACGAAGAAACCAAAAAGGAGAACCGCTTGTCATGAAATGTAGCAGATCCAAATGTAGCAGATTCGAGGTGTTGCGTAAATCCTTAGGGTGACGGATAATTTTTAAAAACAGGCGAGGATCGCATTAGATGCCGGATAGGGCGATCCGATAGCGTATCCAGACGATACGCTCGCATGGATTGTAATAGTTGGAATTCTTTGCGGCGTCGCGCCTTTGCGTTAACGTTTTTTCAGGGTTGGATTGCCCACAGATTTGTCAGACGAGAAAATTTGATTTGCATGCTTTGCCTAGCGCAAAGCTCCGGTGTGCGCATGCCCACTAATACCTATTACTGAGTCACATGGAAAGGATACCCTTCAACCAAGATACGCCGTAAATACATCCATTCTTGTTTCGAAAAGAATGCTCGACAGCAGCATGGCCCAGGCCAGCTTCTCGACCCGTTCCGGGTCTCACCTTCTCCCTGCTGCTGACGGTCTTGGTTGAAGGGCATCCTTTCCATGCGCCTCGTCAGTAAGTGGCTAACAATCAGCATGTCCGGTTGATTGAGCGGAGTTTTTTCCAGCATGCGTTAAGATGTACCTTGAAGCACAGAAAAGGAACGGTTTACGAATCCCATTTACCTGCATTTACTGGGCGGCATTGCGGCATTGAGTTCAGCGTTTTGCTGGGCCGTGTCCGCTGTGTTGTTCCAGCAGGCAGGCCAACAAATATCGGCAGTCGCCATGAACCTGTTTAAAGGCATAGTGGCGGTTGCGTGCATCGGGTTGTTGTTGATTCCCTTTGGCCTTGCCGATATTTCAGCAGACGCTTGTCTGCTGTTGGCGGCCAGTGGACTGGCGGGCATTTGTTTGGGCGATACCCTGTATTTTATGACCATTCAGCGGCTGGGGTCGCGGTTAACACTCTTGATGGGCGGTTTGATCCCCGTCGCCACGGCATTAATCGCTATTACCGTTCTTGGCGAAAGCATTCGTATCAACGCCGCGATAGGATTGTTGTTGGCTATTGTTGGTGTCGCTTATGTGCTTTGGGAGCGCAGCGTGGTTAACGCGGAGTTCACTCGGTGGCGGGCGGGCTTGCTTTTTGGCGCGCTGTTTGTTTTGGCCAATGCGCTGGGAATAATCCTAACCAAGATCGGTGTCAAGGATATTCCGGCCCTGGATGCCACGTTAATCAGAACGCTTTGGGCGGTGTCTGGCTTGGTTTTGTGGGGATTGCTCAGCCGTTCTTTGCTGAATTGGGTGCAACCTTTGCAAAACAGAAAATTACGCAATCGCTTATTGCTTGCTGCCGTGATTGGGGCGTTTTTGGGTACCTGGCTTTCAGTAGCGGCATTGAAGTACACACATGCCGCGGCAGCCGTGGTGTTGAACTCGACCAGTCCGTTATTTGTATTGCCATTGGCGGCGGTTATGTTAAAAGAGCGGCATAACTGGCGGGCGGTCAGTGGCGCATTCGTGTCTGTTCTGGGCGTTGCCGTTTATTTCTTCAGTCTGGAGTGGTAGAGGTTTGTTGCGGGAATACGGTTCAGAAGCCGGCAATAAACGAAATCGGGTTAGTAAAGATAAAAAAGTAAAACGCATTGTCTTTGCTATTGTTGTTTTCCGTTTACACATCCGCGGCTCACGAGTTATTAGGTGGGGAGTTAGCTATGAAAATAAAAATGCCGAAGTTTCGTTATGTACTGGTGGCGTTATTGCTATTAGTTTCGCAATCCCCGGCCGCGGAAGACATGCTGGATGTCCCGGTGGGAATTTCACCGGTGATGAGTTCCGCGGCGATGTTCATTGCCGTGGAAAAAGGCTATTTCAAAGCTCAAGGCCTAAATGTCATTATCAATCCATTCAAGGCATCCGGCGCCAAAATGGCGCCGTTTCTGGCATCCGGCCAGCTATTTGTGGGTGGCGGCAATATCAATGCGGGAATGTATAACGCAATTGCCCATGATATTCCCATCAAAATTGTCGCCGATAAAGGTATAGTCAGCCCCGGGCACGGTTATCTGGCCTTGATAGTGCGCAAGGATTACGTGGACAGTGGCCGTTATAAAAGTTTCAAGGATTTGAAAGGCATGAGCATGGCGGTAACCGCCAAGGGTGTATCGCAACAAATCGTGACGGAAATGTATCTGAAAAAAGCCGGACTAAGTTTGAATGATATCGATCTTAAATTTCTGGCTTACGCGGATATCAATATTGCATTGGCCAATAAATCCATCGATGCGTCCGTGCAAATAGAACCCCTGGTGGCTGAAGCGGTGGAAAACGATATTGCCGTACGTGTGTCGGGTAATGATGAGATTTATCCTGATCAGCAAAGCGCCGCGATCTTTTATTCACCCGTGTTTATGAAAAAGCACCCTGAACAGGCCGGGAGATTTATGGTGGCGTATGTGAAAGGATTGCGTGACTATAATGATGCGTTTGAAAAAAACCAGGACAGGGAAGGTATTGTTAACATACTGATCAAACATACCAGGATTAAGAACGCCGCGGTCTACAGCAGAACGATACCCGTCGGACTAAATCCCGATGGCATGGTTAACATGCCAAGCCTGAAGCAAGATGCAAAGTGGTATCATGAAAAAGGCTATGTCAAGGAGTTACCCGATATCGATAACATTGTAGATTTGAGTTACGTGAAACAAGCGGTCAAGGTTTTAGGGCCATATCAGCAGTCCCACTGATTTTATTTTAATACTTTGTATGTTGCGGGTATCGCGTTCCATATCAATTAAATGTAACAACGTAAAACTAATTAACAGTAAATTAACTACAGTAGTAAAAATGTGGAAGGCCGTGTATTCTGATACGGCCTTCCTGGGTTATGCAGATTGAAAGAAATGACCCGGAGTATGTTGCTGGCCGGAGAATCGCTATTTCTGAACATTTTCAAATATCCTGCACACGCTTAAGCAAGCGCTTTGTCAACCGGGGCGAAACACTGACTGCTTATGAAGATATCAGTTTCCAGGTGCGTTCCAGTGAGTTCGTCTGCATATTAGGGCCCAGCGGCTGTGGTAAAACCACGTTGTTGCGAACCATCGCCGGGTTGGAAACCCAAACGGAAGGGGAGCTTGTAGTAAGAGCCTCCCGGGCGAACGGCAATCCCGAAATCGGTATGGTGTTTCAGGAACAGGGATTGTTTCCCTGGATGACCGTTTATGGCAATCTGGCGTTTATTCTTGAGAATAATCCCAATTTCGCCAAGTCGGAAATTTCGTCCATCATTAACGAGTTTCTGGTCAAGGTTGGCCTGGAGAAATTTCCCCACTACTATCCGCACCAGTTGTCCGGCGGCATGAAACAACGGGTCTGTATCGCGCGTGGCTTTGCTACGCGGCCTGAAATTCTCTTAATGGACGAGCCGTTTGTGTTTCTTGATTTTCAAATTCGATTGCACCTGCATGAATTGCTATTATCACTCTGGCAGTGTTATCAAAAGACTGTGGTGTTTGTTACCCATGATATAGAAGAGGCCGTATTGCTTGCCGACAGGGTCATAGTAATGACTGCCCGGCCCGGAAAAATCAAGGAAAACATCGATATAAAGCTAGACCGGCCACGAGATATTTTTGCGATCCGTCATACCAAGTCTTTTCTGGATTATATCCGGGTGATTACCGGGCTGTTAAAAGAAGACATGCGGTTACCGGGAGTTGAATAATCTCCGATGAACTCCGTGAACAGTGATTCCAAGCGCTTGTTACTATATGCGATCTCGCCTGCGGTACTGTTTGCAGCGTGGGAAATTTGCGCTCGCGCCGGCTTTCTGGATGGACGGTTTTTCCCGGCGCCCAGCACCATCTTTTATCACCTGTTTTTTGTCAGCTCCGGTGAAGGCATCGTAACGGATGTTATTTTTAGTGTTTACCGCATCTTTGTCGGGTATTTTACCGGCTGCGCGTTGGGTATGATGCTGGGTGTCGGTATGGGCCTGTCCAAAATGCTGCGCATAATTTTTTATCCGTTGATCTTTATTACCTACCCGATACCCAAGATCGCCATTTTGCCGTTGATTATGCTGATTTTCGGCATCGGGGAATTGTCAAAAATAGTTGTAGTCGCCATTGCCAGTTTTTTCCTGGTGCTGATGAATACTTTGCATGGTGTGGATAGCCTCGCCAGAATCTATCACGATGTGGCGGCTGTCTATCGAATCAGTCGCCGTAATTTTATTTTCAGAATAGTCATTCCCGGTTCGTTGCCATCGATTTTTACTGGCTTGAAACTGGCCATCGGTTACAGCCTGGTGATTGTCGTGGCGGCGGAGTTTTCCGGCGCCGATAAGGGAATTGGTTATTTGATTTGGCAATCCTGGGAAACCTTTTCCATTAAATCCATGTACGCAGGGTTATTTGTTATCGGTGTGTTGGGATTTGTTTTTTCCTACACGCTGGAATTGCTGGAACGCCGCCTGGCGCCCTGGAAGGATACAAAGTAAACGTCGTGATGGCGGATTAGCGCGTATCAGCCGGCGGCAATCTGCGGCGGTGCGCGCATCACTTCCTGGAACGGCATGTTATCAGGATTGAAGAATTGTGTTGCCACTTCGTCGGCGAAATACTTGCCGAGTTTTGTCAGCCAAATATCCTGATCATTCTCCGCCAATAATCCCAGTTGTTTTAACCAAGTCACTTCGTTGCTGAAAATTGTGTTAATGGTCTCGCCGGTGCGTTCGGTAAAGAGCTGTTTGTTCACTTTCATGTTCTTAAGCGGCAGAATAAAACACCGGCGCTGTTCATCGTCTTTGCTGCGGACTTTACCACGGTTAATCGCCACCTTGCCCCGATCGATCAGCGAATAATAGTGTTGCAGGTTTGCGTCGCCCACGTTGATGGCGAACACGCCACGCAAGCTTGACCAGGCGGACACACCCACGCCGGCCACATCGGCCAGGTCAGCCGCCCAATCACGCAAATAATGGGAAATATATTCCGGTTTCCTGGCAAAACAACGGGTTTGATATTCATGGAAGCCGTGTTCCTCGGAAAGCAAAATGCCGAGGTATTTCATCAGCAGGACTTCATCGGTTTCCGGGAAGCGTTCCGGGTGTTTCTGCGCATGAACAATAATGTTACCCTGGCGGTCGCCATGTTGTTTGATACGCAAGCGGTATAACTGGTAACCTTCAATGTCCAGCGTTACGGTTTCCAACATATGCCGGGTCCACATTTCCACGCTCTGGTTGGGGTAGCCGTAGATCAAATCGATAAACACATTTTCGATGCCGGCTTTGCGCATATTGCGAATGGATTCGAGCGTATCCGCATGCGTATGGACCCGGCCCATGTAACGCAAGATATCATCATCGAATGACTGCACGCCAAGACTGATGCGGTCGACACCGTAATCTTTCATGATGCGGAGTTTTTCGTAACCTTCTTTACCTAATAATGTGCCGGGTTCGGCTTCCACGGAAAATTGCGTGCAACCGCTCAGATCGTAATGCGTGGCATACATTTTCATGAAACGTTCCATTTGTCCCGGAGAAGGATAAGTCGGTGTTCCGCCGCCAATGAGCACCGATCGCACGGGTATGGCGCCGATCCCCATGTTCTGCTTGTACAGAATCATTTCCCGTTCCAGGTAATCAAGATAAATTTCGACTTCTTCTGACTTGCTTTTGGTTTTGGTAATCCAGTGGCAGAAAGTGCAACGGGAGGGGCAGAATGGAATATGGGCATAACCCAGCAATGGCCGGGCGCGCCGCTGCTGCAGGTTGTCAAACAATGGCTCCTGGTCCATGTCCGAGAACATGGTTAACGGGGGATAACCAATTACCGGGAAGAATTTTGCGCCACGCTCCGGCAGAATTCCGGAATCCCGGATGGATTCGACACCGATATCGATCATTTCCTGCTGAGCGCGTTGGATCCAGCTTGCTATGCTATTATTCATTTGACCGCCCCGATTATTACCACAAATTGGACAGGGGTTAGCGTTAGTTACCGGGCTGAGTTACCCGTAGCTATCCCGTTCCGCCGGTTCATCGTATTATTTTTTGTCTATCAGGTCCACGCTAATACACGATTTTTGGTGAATCTTAACCAGGTGAGGCCACCACCCAGCCCCGCGATTCCAATGGCGGCGCAAATAATCTGATAGACAGGATAGAGCTGAAATTCATTAAAGCCCATGCCATAGAGCGCCACGAAACCCATCCAGGTGGCGCCTGAGCAATGGTCAATTGCCGTCATATAAGAAACGGACAAGGCGGTGAAAAAAATACCCGCGGTGCAGGCGATGAAAGGGCCAGGCGGAATACTTATTGCTTGTTGACGATAGCGGGCGATCACCCAGCCCATGATGAGGGACAGGCCGGTATAAATCAGCAAGGTGTAAGTGTCGTATTCAATGGTCCACAGATTCAAACCACTGCGCGGATCACGATGGGCGAACACGAACAGGGACTTGGTGGCGAGAAAATGCAGTGAATCCAGCGGGTGTTCCGGCCAGATAATCTGGAAGATGCCGATAAACTGGACGATAGGCGTAATGATATGGTTTACGATCTTCGTGTTGAGTACCATTACGATGATCAGGCCAATAAGCAATTGGGCCAGCAGTACCACGGCGCTCCATTGCAGCCAGCGGCGGTTGAATTGTGTCTTATGGTGAAAGGAGAACATCGGCATTTAATGGGTGGGTGTTCAATGGGTGATAGTATGAATTATCGTGCCAGTGTAAAGAAAAGTTAAATCGTTTGTAACGCTGTGCGCTAAGTATGCGCTATATTTTATATATGGTTCACGAATTTTTTATGCGTGTTTTATGCGTGTTTTATGCGTGTTTTATGTTGGTACCGCTATTTCATGATGGGCAGCGCTGGTAGAAAAACAACATGACAACCTATGCGATTGGCGATGTTCAGGGATGCTACGATGAATTGCAAGCATTACTTGAACTGCTGAAATTTGACTTTCGACACGACACGCTTTGGCTGACCGGCGACTTGGTCAACCGGGGGCCGCGTTCGCTGGAAGTGTTGCGTTTTATCAAGTCATTGGGCGAATGCGCGGTGGCGGTGCTGGGAAACCATGATCTGCATCTGCTCGCCGTGGCCTACGGGCATGAACCGGCAAAAAAAGGCGATACGCTGGCGCCGATTCTGGAAGCATCCGATCGCGATGAACTGCTGCACTGGCTGCGTACCCGCCCGTTATTACATCACGATGAAATCCGTAACCTCACCCTGGTGCACGCCGGCGTTGCGCCGCAGTGGACATTGCGGGACGCGATGGGTTGCGCGCGCGAAGCGGAAACGGCGTTGCGTGAAGACAATTTCAATGAGTTCCTGAAAAACCTGTACGGCAATGAACCGGATCAGTGGGCGCCGGAGTTAAAGAGCTGGGGCCGCTTGCGCTTTATTGTCAACTGTTTCACCCGCTTGCGTTATGTCAACGGCAACGGCCGCTTGAAGTTAACTGTCAAGGGCACGCCCGGCACCCAAGCCGGCGGCTGTGTCCCCTGGTTTCAGGCGCCGCAACGCCGGACGCGGGATAACAAACTGCTATTCGGGCACTGGTCGACCCTGGGTTACTACAACGCGGATAATGTCATGGGACTGGACGGCGGTTGCATCTGGGGCGGTAAGCTGATGGCAGTGAATATCGATAGCATCAACTCCGTGGCGGATACTGTACCCCGATACGTTCCCTGCCAGCAACGCCGCACCCCGGGCGAACCCTAAGTGCTGGAGGCGCCCTCCGATTTTAGGCATCAATGATTGTTTTGCGTCTTCGCGCCGCTGGGTTGAAGATTTTCCGCGTTCCGGAGAGCCGCGGATTACGCGGCAGGACCAAAAAATAATTTCCCGCCCTTAACCCTTTTTGGAATGGGTTTCGTTTCACATCCTGATACCTCATTAACCAGAAGGAGTGAAAAATGAAACGCCTTATCCTGCTCGTAATCCTGCCGTGGTATGTTGCGCTGCTGCTGGCGGCCTGTTCAACCCCGAAAACCAGCCCCGACGGCGCAGCAACGACCGCCATTCACGGTAACACATCACAGGATCAAGCGGCGCAACCGCAACCGGTGGATGCCGCGAATACCCCGTCCGCAACCGCCGCCGTGGGCGAATCCACTGCGGTAAAGGATCGTGATCGGCAACCGCCGAACCTAACACCGGCAAAACCGCGGCACGAAGAACGCAAACTGGCCGCGGATCGGCAGCAGGCGTTAACGCACAGCGAGCAACTCGATGCCGCCGGGAGTCCCGTAGAACGGTTTGCTGAACCGTCAAGCGCCGCGCCGCTGACGAAGCGGATCGCGCCCCTGACTGCGCCGGTAGGTGTTGCGTCCAACGTGCAGCCGGAGATTCGTTACCCCAGCGAACCCGTGGACCGGGAACACTACGCGCACTTTGCCGATAACCCGGTACTGCGCGTGGCGGAACAACCGGTATCCACCTTCAGTATCGATGTGGATACGGGCAGTTACACCAACACCCGGCGCATTTTGCGCGAGGGAAGGTTGCCCGCCAAGGATGTGGTGCGGGTCGAGGAATTCATTAACTATTTCAACTACGATTATCCCGCGCCGGATAACCAGTCGGCGCCCTTTAACGTGGTGACCGAAGTGGGTCCCGCCCCGTGGAATGCCAACACCCATTTACTGCACATTGGCATCAAAGGTTATGAAGTCCCAAGCGCCGCCTTGCCACCCGCGAATTTAGTCTTCCTGGCCGACGTGTCCGGTTCCATGCTATCCGCGGACAAACTGCCGCTGTTAAAAAAATCCTTGCAGTTGTTGACGCAAAAGTTACGCGCCCAGGACAAAATTTCCATCGTGGTGTATGCCGGCGCCAGTGGCGTGGTGCTGGAGCCCACGGCGGGATCCGAGAAAGCCGCCATCTTGAGTGCGCTGGAATCATTGACCGCCGGCGGTTCCACCAATGGCGGGGCCGGTATTCGCCTGGCTTATTTAAAAGCCCAGCAGGCTTTTATCCCCAACGGCATTAACCGGGTCATCCTCGCCACCGACGGTGATTTCAATGTGGGCACCACCAACTTTGACGCATTGAAAGACCTGGTGGAAGAACAACGCAACACCGGTATTTTCCTGACGACCCTGGGTTTTGGCACCGGCAATTACAATGACCAACTGATGGAACAACTGGCGGATGCGGGTAACGGCAACTATGCGTATATCGATACCCTGATGGAAGCGCAAAAAGTGCTGGTCAATGAAATGGGCGCCACGCTCAACACCATCGCCAAGGATGTCAAAATCCAGATTGAATTCAATCCCGCCGTGGTGGCCGAGTACCGCTTGATCGGTTACGAAAATCGCGCCTTGCGCCGTGAGGATTTCAATAACGACAAGGTCGATGCCGGTGAGATCGGCGCCGGTCATACCGTGACGGCGATTTATGAGATTGCGTTGCTGGAGAGTAAAGGCCAGCTCATGGATCCCCTGCGTTATCAAGCAACACCCTCCAGTGAAGTCAAAGTAGCGGAATCAATCAAGGAAATCGCTCTATTACGCCTGCGTTATAAAAAGCCGGATGCTGAGCGCAGTGTATTGATGGAAACTCCGGTATTGAAACAGCACGTCATCACGGCGCTGGATAAAACCAGCGAGCGTTACCGGTTTGCCGCCAGTGTCGCGGGATTCGGGCAGTTGCTGCGCGGCGGGCGTTTTACCCAGAGTTTTTCCTACGTGGATGTCGCCGCGATGGCTGTCACGTCAAAGGGCGCGGATCATTACGGTTATCGCGGTGAATTTGTGCAATTGGTGGAACTGGCCCGCACTTTGTCGGGCGCAGCGCTGCCGAGTAACGCCAAGGCGCCGGACGGCGGGCGCGCGGTTAATTAAATCTTCACAATTTTTCCGAATACGGGCCGCGGCAATTCGCGGCCCGTATTTCGCGCCGGCCTTTTTGTGACACTGACAGTTGCCAACGCGCGCGAAATGCGGCAAGTTAGGGGCGTGAACTTTGTCCGATCCCAGCATACGCCGTACGATAACGCCAGCGATGAAGAGCTGATGACCCATTACAGTCAGGGCGACGCGGCGGCCTTTGAGGTTTTGTATCACCGCAAAAAGTCCGCGCTGTATCGTTATTTTGTGCGCCAGCGCTGCCAGGTGGCGCTGGCTGAAGAATTTGCCCACGAAGTGTGGCTGCGGGTGATCAATGCCAGGCAGTCTTATTTGCCGGCCGCCAAATTCACCACCTACTTGTTTCAGATTGCGCACAATTGCCTGGTGGATCATTTTCGAAA
Source organism: Gammaproteobacteria bacterium (assembly GCA_036507695.1). Classification (GTDB taxonomy): domain Bacteria; phylum Pseudomonadota; class Gammaproteobacteria; order SZUA-152; family SZUA-152; genus JAKEGK01. The sequence continues at coordinate 23,698 of DATCIR010000070.1, read as the reverse complement.
ATTATCCACCTCCCACGAGATTGATTGCGATGAACAGTTTATTGACGGGGTGGCGGGTAATAACGCGGATGATCCGGAGGCGCTCGCCGGTAATATGCAACTGCAGCGGGCCTTGCTGCGGCTCATCCAGGAACTGCCCGCTGAACAGCGCGAGGTGTTTATCTTGAAAGAAGAAGCGAATTTATCCATCGAGGAAATTGCCGATGTAATCGCCGAAAACCCGGAAACGGTAAAAAGCCGCATGCGTTACGCCGTGAAGAAGTTAAAGCAAGGCTTGCAGGAATACAGGAACAGGTAAGCGATATGCAGGATCATGATCAAGAACCGGATGACAAATTTCTCTCCGAGCTTTATACCGGGCTGAGTCAGGAGCAGCCGCGCGCTGAGCTGGACGCGAAAATCCTGGCTGAGGCGCGCGAGGTTGTTGCAACCGGTAAGCTTGAACAATATGCCGCCCGCAAGGCATCCGGACCATTCCAGGGACGATGGACGGTGCCGGTATCCTTGGCGGCGGTGATTGTGCTGAGCGTGACCGTGGTAGTGATGATCGAACGGGAACGTCCCTATTCCTTAACCAGCAGTCCGGAAACGCCGCGTATTGAACCTGCAACCCAACAATCCCAGGCAATCCAATCCGAGCTAAGTCAAGCCGGCGAAACCCAAGCCGGGATAGAGGCGCAACCAGCGGAGCGGTTGCCGAAAAAAGCGCTAACCGCGGATCAAAGCCGTGAAGAATCCACGGAGTCAGACCGGACGCAGGCGGCGCGTGAAAAACAAATGGACGACCGTCCACTTAGCGCATTAGCTCCGGCGCCAGTGGCGGAAAGTTCCGCTACGGAAAACCGCGCAGCGGTTATGGCGAAAAAAGCCGCGCCACTCAGTCAAACTGAGGCGAAAACCGAAGCGGAAAAACCGGAGCCGGCTCCCGCCGCTGCCGCAAAACCCAGCGTGCCGGTTCAGGAAGAAATGGCGCAGGCGGCTGTGCCGGCCGACGCGGTTGCTGAAACCGGGGCGAACAGGAGCCGTCAAATGCAGGATCTGGCTGCGGCGCCGGTTGAGAAAAAAATTTCCGGATCCCAGTCCGCCGGCAGCGTGGCGTCAAAGGCGCCGGAGGATGCAGAGGGAATTGCGCACTCACCGGCGGTGATGAGCCCGGCGGCCATCGAGCACCAGCACCCGTTGTGCCTGCAAATGACAGAACAAGCTTGTCTGGCGTCCACGGAATGCGTGTTGCAACAGCAAGCGGATAGCAAGTCCTACCAGTGCCGTGCGGTGCAAAACGCCTGTGAGCGGGGTTTTGCGCAGTCGTTGCATAACCAGGAAGATTGCGAACGTAATCCCCAGTGCCAATTCATTCCCGCCGATTGTTATTGCCCGCCCGGCGCGCAGTGCGTCTGTGGAGGTGGTGCTCCGGCAATGTGTGTGCCGAAACCGGAAAATCACTAAACCTCGCGGTATATAAAAAATAGGGCGCTTCCGCGGGATTCTCGCGGGCTTAATCGTTTTCACCATCACAAAGACGACGGAAATTTTTATAAATCGCTATCTGCTATAGTTACCGCAATAACAATCATGCGAGAAAACAATGACGGCGGACGAATTACAGGCTTTCAAAACAAAGCTATTGGAGCGCAAAGCCCAATTGCTGGCAATCGCACAATCCGCTGATGACGCGGCGGCGACCGTTGAGCTCGATCAAACTCGGCAAGGCCGCCTGAGCCGCATGGATGCCTTGCAGGGACAGGCCGTGGCCATTGCAGCGAAAAATCGCCGAAATCAGGAAGTAAGCAGGATTGAACAAGCATTACAGCGTATCGAAAAAGATGATTATGGATATTGTCAGCGGTGCGACAATGAAATCGCCGCACAACGCCTTGAATTCGACATGAGCGCGCTTTTCTGTAAACGCTGCGCTGAAGAACTTGAACCCTAAGTATTTATGATTGCCTCCGGCTGGCTAGAAGATATATAGTGGTGGGGTGCGTTAAATCAGTTTTCTTGCTATAAAAGCCAGTAAATTATTTATAGCGATTATCCTATTCTGTTGTAGTCCTTGCCGTTTCTTGATGCTGTAGCGTTGACTAAATTTATTGGGGTGATTATCCTGCCAGCTTGCCGCTGCGCTGGATACGTGTGTTGGATGCGTGCGTTGGATACGTGCGCTGGATATGTAAGTAATGGCGTGCAACAAGCAATCTATCGGCATTTCTGTTTTTAATCTCCGAAGGGGGAGCGTGACAGGGAAGTATGGTCTCAGAAGAACATTGCGTTGTCTTATTATTAGAAAAAAATGACAATGATGCAAAAATCCTTATAGAGAGCTTTTTATCGCTTGATGTGCCTCATGAAGTGCGGCGTGTCCTTGATTGTCGTGCGATGCTGGATTATCTCAAGGAAAGCCTCAATAACCGCGGTTCAGACAAATTTATCAAGCCCAGGCTGATTATCTTTGGTATTGAAGGTATAACGGATGAAATTGTCAAAGTCCTTGAATTTCTGCAATCCGATAGCGAATTAAAACGGGTTCCGGTGCTGGTTTTCAGTAGCACCGCGGACAATAGCCATATCCTCAGAGCCTATCAGCTTAAGGTGAATAGTTATCTGCTCAAGCTGGTAAACAGCGCGGAGTTTGCCGCTGTTGCCCGGGAAGTCGGCAGCTACTGGCTCCGGTGGAATCAGCTCCCGTCCTAGAAACATGCCACGCTCGCTAGCAACAACACCGGCTAACAACATCGGCTAACAACATCGGCTAACAACACCGGCTGTTGTGAATCCGTTTAACAATTTATCGTGGTTAGCAGCATGGAAGCCGGAGGCCGATTTTAGGCCAGTAATTGTTATCCCGGTTATGGTTGCATCGCGGGTTACGGCTGAAGTAACCGGGGTCGTGACTGAGTGTGGTTACTATTGTTTATTCAGGGAATTGTTTTAGTGATTTGCGCGATTTACAAAAGCCTAAAAAAAGCGGATACCTACCTGTTCATGCAGCCTGCGCAGGAATTTTCGCAACTGCCGCAGGCCTTGCTGGCCATGTTGGGTAAACTGGAATTTGTCATGCATGTGGATCTTGATAAACGTGAAAAACTGGCGCTATCCGATGTGCGGCAGGTCAAGACCGCGCTGCGTGAGCAAGGATATTATTTGCAGCTGCCACCGAAAGCGTATTCGTCCGGCGCAGCGCAATAGTTGCGCCTTGATTTGAATAATGCTAAGCGATCTCCACGGAATAAAAAAAGAATTTCTGGAACACGTGAACGCTTTTTCCCACCAGGTGCTGGATGATTGTAATCCGCCGCAGCCGGCGCCCGGCGGCGCGCTAGGCAAATTGAATCCCGGCGATTAGGGCTTTTTAATTTGCCAGCACTGGTGGATGTTGCGATGGCGCCTGAAATCCTCCGGCAGGGTTTGGGTCGTGATGTTTTGTACGGTGACATCCGCAAACGCGGCTGGGTCGAATTTGAATTGCGTGAAGTTAGTGGAAAAAATGATTTCGCCCCCGCTCGCCAAGAGTTGAATACAGTCGTTTAACAAGGCGATATAGTGCTGTTGAATATCGAAATGTCCGTCCATACGCTTTGAATTTGAGAACGTCGGCGGGTCGGCGAAAATCAAATCATAGCGACCCCGCTCCTGCCTGATCCATTCCAGGCAGTCCGCTTGAATAAAACGGTGATTGGACAATGGGATATTGTTCAATTCGAAATTTCGTTTGCACCAATCAATATAGGTCGCGGACATATCGACGGACGTCGTGGCGCTGGCGTTGCCCAGCGCGGCGTGTACGCTGGCCGTTCCGGTATAGCTAAATAAATTCAGGAAATTTTTCCCGGCGGCTTTTTGCTGGAGCAATTCCCGGGTACTACGATGATCGAGGAACAGGCCGGTATCCAGGTAATCCTGGAAGTTAACATAAAAGCGGCAATTACCTTCCTCAACAATGTGAAACGCCTTGCTGCTGTCCAGCCTGGTATATTGGCTGGCGCCGGACTGGCGTTGACGTTGCTTATAAAAAAGCTGTTGCTTGGATAATTCCAGCAGCTCCTTGATTGTACTTATCACGATTTGTTTGCGCATGCCAGCCTTGTGCGCGTCAATGTGTTTTGGCGCGGCGTATTCCTGCAACACCGCAAAAAGCTGATCGCTCTGGTACACGTCAACCGCAAAATTAAATTCCGGCAGGTCGGCATCGTAGATACGGTAACAGGTGACGCCCTGTTTGCCGGCCCACTTTTGCAAGTGCTTAAGATTTTTTTTCAGGCGGTTTTCCAGCGCGCTATCTTTGGGCGGCTGGCTGGCGGCGGTTTCCCGCCGGTCCTGGTTATCGGTACTATTCAGTGGCGGGATTGCTTTACTGGCGTAGAGCTCGAAGTGATAAATATGACACAGCAGGTTGCCATTGTAGAGTTTGTTGATGCGCCTGGCGTGCAAGCCGGTGGCTTTCGCCAATGCCGCATCACTGGTAACGATCGATGCTTGCCAGCCGCTAAATTCCGTTTTGAGTTGTTTTCCGAGTTGCTCGTATACCGGTAACAAAGTCTGGTTATCGCCAAGCCGTTGACCGTAAGGCGCGTTGCTGACAATGAGTCCCGTACTGCCGTAACCTTCATTGCGCAGTGCGCTGATATTTTGTTGCTGCACGGTGACGGTGTGTTCCAGGCCGGCCACCAGGAGATTATGGCGTGTTGCCGCGATCGCTTTTGGGTCCTTGTCGAAGCCGATGATGCGCGGCATTGCTGGCGGATTCTGTCTGCGCAGGTTTTCCGCGTCCTGGCGCAGTGCCTGCCATTGCGGTGCGTCGTGAAGTTTCCAGGCGTTAAAACCAAAATCGGGGCGGAACAGTCCGGGTGCGATATTGGCCGCCATGCAGGCCGCTTCGATCAGCAAGGTGCCGGAACCGCACATGGGATCAATCAGGGGGTGGCCGGCTTGCGCCATTGCAGGCCAGTTGGCGCGCAGCAACACCGCGGCGGCCAGGTTTTCCTTTAGCGGCGCCTCGACCGTGTGTTCGCGGTAACCGCGTTGATGCAGGCTATGCCCCGATAAATCCAGGCTGATGACCGCCATGCTTTTTTTCACATGGACATTGATACGTATGGCGGGTGTTTTTTTGTCGACGCTGGGACGTTCGCCGGTTTGCCGCCGGAATTGGTCAACAATGGCGTCTTTACACTTTTGAGCGCCGAACTGGCTATGCGCAATGGCTGATTCACTCGAGAAAAAGTCGATGGCGAAGGTGTCATCCACCGTGAAATGCTCCAGCCAGTTGATAGCGTAAATCGCGTTATACAAATCGTCCGGTGAATCAACCCGCGCTTTTTTTAAAACCAGTAATATCCGGTTGGCGATGCGTGACCATAAACAGACCCGGTATGCCAGTAACAGGTCACCGGAAAAACCGACACCACCGACCGTCTCGGCCGGTTCCAGCGCATTGAGGGAGCGCAATTCGCTAAGCAGCAGGCTTTCGGTATATTTGGGCGCCGTGGCAAAAAAACGATAGTGTGATGTCATTGGCATAATTGCGCGTCGGAAAATAAGCGCATGATTCTATACTAGAATACACATGATGCAGTAGATTGCTTAGGTTTAATGCTTATATTTTTATCGTATTTTGTAACTTGAGTGATATAAATCGTATTTATAAAAGGCACTTTTTCCCGGTGGAGTGTTGCGCGATGGTAGTGATTGGGCCATTATGATCCTTAGTACTTGTCAATAGCAGTGTAGGAATTGCAAAGTGACGCCAGGGTTTGACAGGATTCGATTGAGGTTGGTTTAGTTTAGCAGCCAATGCGCTTTTCGCAGCCAACGACGCGCTTTTCAGAGACAGGGCCTTGCATAACTAGCACGTAATAGCGTTAAAGTAACAGTGTTTAACGTAACAGCGTCTTACGTAACAGCGTCTTACGTAACAGTGCCTAGATAACCCAGCAATTGCGCCTATATCCCATAGTTGACCATAAATAATTGAACTAGTTATAAACGGGCGCGTCTTATATCGACCGTAAATTTATGGTACTCCATTTGCTTAATAGCCAGTACCAAAGGATTGGTGAATCGTGAAGAAAAAATGGATGGGCACCGGAAGAAATCAAGTTTGCCAGCGCGGTTGTCGCTAGTATCCAAATACCGATACGCGAGCTGGCGTATTAAAGTAATCCGGAAAAGTCAGTTCCGCTGTCAATAGGTTGAAAGGTTTCCAGTAAGGTAAATTGCGCTAAATTGCACTACATCAGTACCAGTATGAATGGAGGCGGTTATGTCTTTTTATGAAATGTATATGATAGTTGACAGCCCTTTTATGTCGGGCGTCATCTGGTTTGTCATCCTGGCCGCCGTGCTTTATATGGGGAGAAACTCCGCGCATGGCGTCATCAAAGCGCTAACCCGGATGGTGCGCAATGGCATGCGGTTATTGTCTTTTTCACTGGATAAAGTGGCGCAACGGCTGGCATTGAGGAACAAAGAGGTATTGCTGGCCGCGGGCCGCGAAGAGTATGAACGCAAAATCGAACGGCAGTTTGAGCGCATTAGTGCGACGGTAAATAAAGAACTGGCGGAAACACCCTCCCTGCATCGCAGGCTGCTGGAAGAAATAACCAAGATCGAAGAGGCCTACAAGGATAGTACCGATGTGCCGCCGTCACCACCGGGTTGGGTGGATGCGGTGGATGCGGTGGCCAAGATTCCTGCCAAGGGTGACCCGGTGGTCGTGGATATTCTGGAAGATATTCATGAATCTCTGGTTAACGCTCACAAAACCGCCATTGAGGAATACCGCGAATCACGCAAGGAAAAACATGGTATTTTGAAAGAAATGATGCCCAGCTGGCGTAAATTGCGGCATGTGGTAGAAGATACCAACGCCAACGTCACCAGCCTTATGGAACGCGCCAAGGTGGTTGACCGCTATATGGAAGATTATAACGAAGTACTGAATGGCACAGAGCGCGCTGCCCGCATGTTGTCGTCGTCTTCCCTGGTCCAGTTTTTTGTCGCGGGCCTGGTCCTGGTCATCGCAGTTGGCGTGGGCGCGGTAAACTTCCAGTTAATCGAACGGCCCATGTCAGAAATGGTGGGTGGCGGCAGGGCGCTCTTATGGGGATACCAAACTTCGGAAATCGCCGCCATGGTGATTATTCTGGCGGAGATAACCATGGGATTGTTTCTCATGGAATCATTGCGCGTTACACGCCTCTTTCCCGTTATTGGCGCCATGAAAGACAACATGCGTATCAGGATGATATGGGTGACATTTCTTTTCCTGTTGTCGTTAGCTACGATTGAAGCGGGTTTGGCTTACATGCGTGAATTGTTGATGGCTGACGAGCTCGCAACTAATGCACAACTCAGGGGCGAGAGCGGAGCGGGCATGATGCAAAATGATTTCGCGTGGATGACCATGGTGGCGCAAATGGGTATGGGGTTCATATTGCCATTCGTGTTAACTTTCGTGGCCATACCTCTGGAAAACTTTGTGGCCTCCGCCCGCACCGTTATTGGCGTTGCAGCCATAAATATTATTCGTGGACTGGCGTTTGTTACCCGCATGCTGGGCAACGCATTCCACTATGTGGGCACGATGATGTTGTATGCTTACGATTTACTGGTGTTCCTGCCGCTGTGGGTTGAATACAAAATCAAGAATAAAAAAGACGAAGAGCTTCCGACTTTAATTACGGGTAGTCATCGTAAAGCGGATCCGCGGAAGTTGAAGGAGGTATCATGATGCATCGGCCCGGATTGATACTGATAGCCGGCGCCTGTATGGCGCTGCTGAGCTGCGGTGGCAGCGGTGGAACGACCGCCCCCGGCCATGGTGTATACATGCTGATTGATACCTCCGGTACCTATACCGAGGAGTTGGAAAAGGCCCAGCAGATTATCCATGTCACGCTGGCGAAACTCTATCCGGGTGACTCGTTTGCCGTTGCGCGTATCGATAGTGGCAGTTTTAGCGAAAAGGATATCGTCGCCAAAGTCACGTTTGATGAACGCCCCAGCATGGCGAACCATCAGAAACGTTTGTTCAAGGAAGAAATCGACAAGTTCGTAAAAACCGTCAAACCCGCGAAATATACCGATATCACCGGCGGCATTTTACAGGCGACGGAATTTCTGAATGAGAAAGCTACGGGGAAAAAAACCATACTGATATTCTCTGACATGAAAGAAGAACTGGAACAAGGCTACAACCGCAAAATTGCGTTCGGCCTGAAAAATTTCGACGTGGTGGCGATCAATGTCACGAAATTGCGCAGTGATAACTATGATCCCAAGGAGTACACGTCCCGGCTGGAGGACTGGCAGGCGCGGGTGGTAGCCGGCGGTGGCAGCTGGCGAGTCACCAATGACATGGATCAGCTGGAAAAAATCTTCTACTAAATTTTAAATTCCAATGCAAAAAACGGCTAATTCCCGGATTTATGGAAGGTATTAGCCGTTTTTTGTGCCCGCATAACCAACAATAAACCTAACTACTCATCCGTGGGCGGCGCCGGTGTCTCCTGCCGGGTGACGCCACAAGTACGTCCCTGTAGGCTCGACTGCGGCCATCCCTGGCCGCGGACGCCCCCGGCAGGAGACACCGGCACCGCTTTAACCTAGGCTGCACACGGGGTGAGTAGTTACCAATAAACCTGGCACGCTCCGCGTGAAACTATAGCAGCAACAGCGCCTGCGAATTGCGGCCTGGCCTGTCCCGGATTCGCCCGCAACCGTGTTAATGTGTTCAGGTGTCGGATGGGCGTGATCCCAGCGAGGCCATCCGAGGCCAGGTTTATTTGCCGCACTATTTGTTAAGAGTAAGTTCATTATCCGGTGTGAATCTCCTGCCGGCAGTCGATTCCGTGGCGACGGGTAAAGCGTTTTTTACGCTCAACGCGCTTGATGGTACTGCGCAGGCGATTGTGCGTGTGGCGAATATGGCGCCGGCCGGCGTTGTATTATTCAGAGCGAACAATCTCAATAGCACCGGGAATGGCCGCGTATTGTATTCCCTGGAAGCGCAGGGAGGTTATTGGCGCTTACCGTCAGGAGCGATGTTTGGCGTTAATGATTTCAATGATATTGGCAGGGGACGATTAATCGTGATCGCGGCTTCAGAAAATTATCCAATGGGGGAAATCGGCGGCAGGATTTGAGTGGGTAGCCGCAATACGGTTTTAATCCAACATAATTTAACGAGCGCGCTGAGCCAGGGACACATCCTGGTATTCCCAGCAACAAGAATTCACTTTATGGTTGCCCCTTTTAAAAATTTCCTGTACAAGAAGTTTGTTTTTAAGCGAGGAGTTTGTCGATGCGTAAATGGCAGTGCCAGGTTTGTGGTTTTATTTATGATGAATCGGAAGGTTATCCGGAAGATGGTATTGCGCCCGGCACACGCTGGGAAGATGTTCCGGATGACTGGGAATGTCCTGATTGCGGGGTCAGCAAATCGGATTTTGACATGCTTGCGCTGGAGGACTGATAAATCTATTGCCAACGGAAGGTGTAGGCGCCAATCGCCAGTAACAGTGCGCTCATGAATGTCAGCGTGGCGAGATAAGGAATAATATCCACGAAGCCGGCGCCATCCAGCATGATGGCGCGCGCGCCGTTAATCAAATGCGTCAGCGGGAAAATCAACGCCAATTTTTGCAACCAGGGATGAATGCCTTCCAGCGAAAACCAGACCCCGGACAAGAACATCATCGGCCAGCTGAGCAAATTCAAAATTCCGCCGGCGAATTCCTCACTCGCGGTACGGGCCGCTATCAGCAGGCCAACGCTGATCATGCTGATGGATCCCAGAACAAAAATCAAAAACAGGTTCAGGTAAGAACCGTACATGGGTATGTCCAGCAACAGTGATGTGCCGATAAACACGATAATCGTGATTGACATCACCAGGCCGAGCCGGGAAATTACCTGGGCGCACAGAAATTCCCCGGCGCTCAGTGGAGTGGCTTTCAGGCGTTTCAGCACGCCGTTCTTGCGGTAACGCACAATGACATAGCCCACGCCAAACAGCGCGCTGAACATGATATTCATGGCCAGCACGCCGGGCAACAGCCAGTCGATGTAGCGGATTTCCTCGCCGCTGACCTGGGTTTTTTGAAATTGAAAGTGAAATTGAAGGTGATCTTGAAGCTGAGAGTGCATGGAAGCGGCCGGACCGGCTTTAGGCGTGTCACCGCTGTGTGGCGGAGATCCGGAAAGCACCCGTTCCAGGATATAACCGCTGGGCGACTGGTTGTTAATCCAGTAGCGCCGCTGTTCCAGATCAAACAGCATGTCCAATTGATGCCGTTCGACTTTCACGATGGCTTTTTCCAGGTTATCCACGGCGACAAAATTGATGTGCCGGGTGTTAAAAAACGGATGACTATCGTCCGCCGCCTGGCTCGATTCTCCATAAACGCCGACTTTATAAACATCAATATTGCTATCCGAAAAAGCAAATGCAAAGCCGGCGACAATAAATATTGGAAACAGGAAATTCCAGCCAAGGGCGGATTTGTCCCGGATGAATTCGTAATTCCTGGCTTTTAATACCGCGTAAAAACGTTTAATGCTCATGCGCGAAGTTCGTGCCCGGTCAGTTTAAGAAACAGGTCGTCCAGTGTATGGCTGCGTATTTTCAGGTGTTCCAGGTTAATATTATGCGCCAGCAACACCTGCAGGGTTGCGTTGATGTCCCGTGATTCGATTTCAATCTCGTTGTTACGTTGCAGGAACTGAATCGACGCAGATAATTTGCCCGTGTCAACACCGGTTGCCGGCAATTGCAATATCATGCTGTTAAAGTGTTGCGCCAGCAGCTGCTTGGGAGTGCCGCGCGCGATGATTTCGCCATGATCCATAATCGCTATTTCGTCACAGAGTACGTAGGCTTCTTCCATGTAATGGGTGGTGAGTAAAACGGTTTTGTTCTGCTGTTTGATGTCCTGGATTAATTCCCAGAAGTTGCGGCGCGACTGGGGATCAAGGCCGGTGGTGGGTTCATCCAGAAAGAGAATGGACGGATCGTTGATCAAGGCGATAGCCAATAACAAACGCTGCCGTTGTCCGCCCGATAAGCGGCGGGTATCCCGGTCCATGAAGTCGCTTAAAGCGCATTTTTCGACGAGTTGCGGAATTGGCGCTGATTTCGGATACAGCCTGGCAAATAACTCCAGAGTTTCCCGCACGGTAATAAATTCCTGCAACGCGGTGGATTGAAACATAATCCCGGCGGTGTCCTTGAACGCTTTACCCATCGGCTGGCCATTGAACAATACCGAACCGCTGGTGGGTTTGGCGATACCCTCGAGTATTTCAATGGTGGTGGTTTTGCCGGCGCCATTGGGGCCAAGCAACCCCAGGCATACGCCCCCGTGCAGGATTAGATCAATGCCGTTAACCGCGGTAAAGTTTCCGAATTGTTTGACCAGGGATTTTACTTCCATCACCGGATTCATGACGTTCGCCGCCTCCTAGCGCGGTCCATGGAGTGCCACAAAAAAACAGGAACGGCTATTGTAGTCTGTTCCGGAAACAGATTGAAAGCTTAGCCGCCGGCAGCCTTGGCATCGAAGCCCGGGGCGGGCTTGGCGGGGGTTGTTGCGGGTAAGAGTACGGTAAATGTGGAGCCGACACCCGGAACACTATCGACACTAATGGAGCCGCCCAGGAGTTGGCAGAGTTTATAAGTGATGGAAAGGCCTAATCCGGTACCGCCGTATTTTCGCTGTGTGCTTGAGTCGGCTTGTGAGAAAGAGACGAACAGTTTATTGAGCTGCTCACGGCTCATGCCAATACCGGTGTCCTTAATGACGAATTTAATGAAGTTTTCGTTATCTTTTTGTTCCGCGCTAACTGTCAGTTTAATCGTGCCATCCGCGGTAAACTTTCCGGCGTTGCTCAGCAGGTTGAACAGAATCTGGCGTAGCTTGGTTAAGTCCGCCTTGATGATGCTGATACTGTCGTCATACGTGAGCCGCAACACATTCTTGTTCTTTTCCATCAGTGGCAATACGGTGCTATAGATTTCCTCCACCAGGGGTTTGAGTGCGAAGTGTTCCGTGTATACTTCCATTTTTCCCGCTTCAATTTTTGACAAGTCAAGCACGTCATTAATCAGTGTCAACAAATGTTTTCCCGCCATATCGACCTTGTTGATGTCGTCCAGGTACTGGGCATTGCCATCGCTGATTATTTCTTCGCGCAATAATTCGTTGTAACCCAGGATGGCATTTAACGGGGTACGCAATTCGTGACTCATATTCGCCAGGAAACTGCTTTTGGTTTTACTGGCGGCTTCGGCGGTTTCCTTGGCCACCGCTATCTGCTGGGAAATCTTGCGTTCCAGGGTCACGCTGATCCAGTTCGTAATCAGCCTCAACAAGTCGATGTCATTTTCCGTGAATGCTTCGCGGGGTTGAACACTGGCGAAATTAACCGTGCCATAGCTGACCTGGTTAACATACAAGGGCATCGCGATATAGGATTCCACGTGCGAAAATTCGTAACAGGGGTAACGGGCGTGCTTTGATTCCTGCACGTTGGGAATCGCCACCGGCGCGCCGGCATCGATGGTGTAACAACAAAAGGTTTTATGCAGCGGTATTTCCTGCCTGGCTTTTACCGAGTACTCTTCCGGGGCTACTACATTAAGAAAAGTGTTGGTGTTTTTCGCCTTGTCGACACGGCAGACTTTGCCGATTTCCATTTCCAATAGCCGGCAACCCAGTTTTAATGTTTCATTAATCTGTTCGTCGGGTGACAGCCCCGACATGGAGGAAATTTCATATAATGCGCGTATCCACTGGCTTTGGTCGAATAACTGTGCGTCCGATTGGGCGGTTCTTCTAACCACAAAGATAGTAAATACACCCAGCAGCAACGCCACGCTGCCCAGCGAAAATATAAACCCGTAGGTGGAGTGATGTTCTTCTGATGCCGAGTGCAATTCGGATTCAACCACATCACGTTGTGAATCGAAGAGACTGCGTAGTTTATCGATTAGCGCATTCTGGTTGGGTAAAACGTCGTGGATCAATTGCTGGCGCGCCGTGGCGATTTGTCCTTGCGCGATCAAATCCGCCACCCGCTGATGCGTAGTACCACCGTAGTGTGCTAACTTGTCAGCCGCGGCCAGAGCTTCCCTTTCCCCTTCGGTTAAATGAGTGGCAAGCAGTTGCTCGCGGTTGCTCAGGTACCTTTCGCCGTGTTGGCGGAACAAAATATAATGATCATCCTGATCAAAAATGTCATCCATATCCAGCATGCGATGCAAGGACAAAGAACGTTGCTGTACCGCGTACAGCATGTTGGCCAACAAGCGGGTTTGCGTCTGGCGATCCACAATATTTGCCAGGCGATTACTGTTCGAAGACGCGTTGTTGACCCACAGGACCAGCACAGTGAGTATGATGCCCAATATCGCCACAAAGCCCAGCGCGATGAATTTACTGCGTGAGCGGTATTCATCGATATTCGCTGCTTGCCTGCTGTGGCTGGAAGAATCTAAACTCATATTTCCAAATCATATTTTTAGTCGTTAGCATAGATCATATCGGCGCGCGGCGCTGAAAATGTAGCGGGCAGGGTTAAGCATCCGGGCTTGCGCTGGCTTTGTTAATGATTTATAAATCATTAAGTTAGAGTAGGCGTGTGGTATCGTTGGGACGCGCCAAAACCAACCGCATTACGTTCAGCGCGGTAATTTGCCGGGTGCTTTGGTTGTTCGGGTGTTACGGCTGTGCTTGGCAGCGGGAGATTTCTTCACTATGATCCAGCAACCAAACAGCCGGATCCTAAGGAACAACGATAGGCGCCCAGGATTTTATCAAGCCGATACACCCGGGTAAGGCGCCTTAGTGACGGAATCCCTGGATATACTGGACCGCCGCCTGACGGTATCGATAAATCACCACTCTATTCAACCAAGTTCCCTGTTTCTTGGTCGATAATATGAAGTATCGCTTGCTCTGGCCGCCAAGGCGCATGGTTTGATGGATCCGATTAACACACAAACTCGATTATGATTTTCCCCCAACCAAAATCATTCCGAAAACTCCTCTTGATCGGGTTTGGCTTTGCTATGCTGCCGCTGTTGGTTGCGGTCGGTTATGCAGCGGTTTATATGGGGCAGCTCGCCAAACAAAGCCAGCAGGCGGTATATCAGTCGGCAAAAGCGACGCAGACCAGCCGCACCCTGGTGGAAATTCTGACTCGGCTGGAAAGGGCGGGACGTCAATACCATATACTGGGCGATACCGGATTATTAAAGGGATTTGAGGAGGATCATGCGCTTTTTGAAAAAGCAGCGAAAAGCCTGCTGGAATTCCAGCTCGATAGTTCCATGCATGACCAGCTGGAAGCGCTGGTCAAAATAGAAAAATCCATTTACCTCACGCTCGCCAGGCAAGATTATGCCAGCACGGCGGCAAAAAACGCGGTGGAAAAATTCGCGGTCGCATCCGATCTGGCGCGCAAGGTGCTGGCGGGAAGTAACCGGGTTATCGATACCGAAGTTCAAGTGCTGAATGATATGGCGTCCAAAGCGCAAAGCCAGTTTGTGTGGGTGGGCCTGACGTTGATTCCGACCATTATCATCATTGTGATTGTGTTTTCCAACATCCTTTCCCGGCCTATTCGCGAAATTGATTCGGCGATCAAGACGCTGGGCAGTGGCGTATTTAATGAACCGGTTTATGTCACCGGCCCCGAGGATTTGCAATACCTCGGCCAGCGGCTGGATTGGTTGCGCATGCGCCTGGCGGAAGTAGAGGAAGAAAAAGCCAAATTTGTGCGGCACGTCTCGCATGAACTAAAAACACCGTTGACCGCGATTCGTGAAGGCGCCGATCTGCTGGACGACGGCGTTGTTGGCAATTTAAATCAGCGGCAGCGCAAAGTGGTGGAAATCCTGGTATCCAATACCAGCAAGCTGCAACAATTAATCGAGGATTTGTTGAACTTCAGTGTGGCGCACGCCAAGATCACCAAGCTGGATAATCAACAGGTCCAACTGGACAAACTCATATATCGCGTTTTAAATGATCAAAAACTTGCTATATTGGCGAAAAAACTGCGTCTCGTGACAAAACTTGAACCCATCGCGGTGAGTGGCGACAAAGAAATGTTACGCGTTGTCATAGACAACCTGATGTCGAACGCAGTTAAATATTCCCCTCTCAATGGCCGGCTGGCCATTGCGGTACAAAAAGCGGGGTTGGACGCAAAAGTCGATATTATTGATGACGGGCCCGGTATTAAGGATTCGGAAAAACACCGGGTATTTGATGCATTTTTTCAGGGAGAAGCAAAGCCAACCGGACACATTAAAGGGACCGGGGTGGGCTTATCGATCGTCAAGGAGTTTATCCAGGCCCATGGCGGTATCATAGAGGTGACCGATAATCAGCCCTCAGGCGCCCATTTGTGCTTGAGGTTGCCGCTGCAATCGTATGCCGAGGAGGCGCCCATTGTTGATGAAGACCGGCTACGAGTATTTTAACAGGGTCAATATCCCGGTCGTGCGCTGCATGCTGGGCGTTGTGCTACTGAGCGCTTTGCTGTTGGACGGTTGCGTTGCAACCGGTACCAATGCAGCGGGTTCCGCGGGAACCAGCGGGCAAACACCGGGCCAGGCGGCAGCCGCGGCCAATGTCAATCCCGCCGCGTCGATCGATGCGCCGCTGGTTTCCGCCGATGATTCACTGCTGTCGATGTTGCGGTATTTCCGTTTTATTAGCGGATTATCCGCGGAACAACTGGCGGATGAATACAAGCGGATGAATGACGCGTATTTCCTTCGTCCCAATGACCGCAGCGGCCTGAAACGCGCCTTGTTGTTGATGAAACCGGGTACGAATTTTTACGACCTTAACCAGGCTAAACAGATGTTTACCGATATCAAGAACAGTAGTGATACCTCGGTGCCGGCGTTTAAGGAGTATGCGATATTCATGTTGGCGGTTATCGATTCGCAGGTTGCGGAGCAGCAGCGCTATCATCAACTGGAACAGCAATTGCAGCAGGAAATTACCGAGCGCAAGCAGATCGAGAAAAAACTTGAAGCCCTAAAGTCCATTGAAGAGGGTATGATTCAACGGCGCGGCCAGTAATGCGCGGCCGCGAAGGTGGTAAAGATTGAGGTTTCTGAAGGTTGTAGAATATGGCAAATCCTAAAGTCCTGGTCGTCGATGATGATCCGGGAATACTGCAATTGATTTCAATTCGTCTGGAAGCAATGCGTTTCGATGTTACCGCGGTGGAAAGCGCGGAAAAAGCCCTGGCTTCCATGGCGGTGGCCCGTCCCGATATTGTTGTCACCGACCTGCGCATGGATGGCATGGATGGGCTGGCGTTATCCGACGCGATTCACGAATCCAATCCCGCCCTGCCGGTCATCATTCTTACCGCGCATGGCACCATACCGGAAGCCGTGGATGCGACTAAGCGGGGTGTATTCAGCTTTTTGTCCAAACCCTTTGACGGTAAAGCGCTGGTGGAGCACATCAACCACGCGTTGGCGTTATCGGGTAAAAAACAGGATGGCGCCGCAAGTGATGAAAGCTGGCGCCGCGCCATTATCACCCGCAGCCCGGCGATGGAGGATATACTCTCCCAGGCCAAATTGATTGCCCAGGGTGATGTCAGCGTGTTTCTTAACGGCGCCAGCGGCAGCGGCAAGGAGTTGTTCGCCACCGCCATCCATAAGGCCAGTCCGCGATATAATAAACCCTTTGTCGCCATCAACTGCAGCGCGATCCCCGAAGCCTTGCTGGAATCCGAATTATTTGGTCACCGCAAGGGTTCCTTTACCGGCGCGATCAGGGACCACGAAGGCCTGTTCCTGGCGGCCGCCGGCGGCACCCTGTTCCTCGATGAAATCGGCGATATGCCGCTGGCGCTGCAAGCCAAGTTGTTGCGCGTGCTGCAGGAAAACATGGTCAGGCCCGTGGGTAGTACCGAGAGCGTGGCGGTGGATGTGCGGGTGATTTCCGCCACCCACAAGAATCTGGACGAAGCCATGGAAAAAGGCGAGTTCCGCGAAGACCTTTATTATCGCCTGAACGTGGTGTCCATTGAGATTCCATCCTTGAGCGAACGCCGGGAAGATATTCCCCTGTTGACACAGCATTTCCTGACCAGCGTTAGTGAAAAGTCCCATAAAAAAATCACCGCGTTTTCGCCGGAAGCCTTGGAAATGCTGGTATCCGCGCCCTGGCCCGGCAACGTACGGCAACTGCTGAATGTCGTGGAGCAGGTGGTGGCCTTATCCACGACGCCGGTGATACCCGCGGCACTGGTCAGAAAGGCCCTAAAAAGCCCCTCGCCGAATATCCTCACCTATTCCGAAGCCAAGTTGCGCTTTGAACGTGATTACCTGTGCCATTTGCTGCAAATAACCTCCGGCAAAGTGAGCCAGGCGGCCAAACTGGCCAAACGTAACCGGACCGAATTCTACCGTTTGCTGAATCGTCACAACATTGATCCCAATTTATTTAAAAAAGCCACCTGACTGCCTGGCGTCATCAGGAGTAATCTCGTTTTATCAATCAGTTAATGTCAGGCCAGGTGGCGGCCTGACGCTGTAACCAAAAACCTGAACCAAGCCGGGTAATGTCGCACCTCGGCGACATTGAAAATAATTATAAAAACAGGCAGTTAGATTATTTCAGCAGATTGTGTCGTGACGCTGCGACATAATCCTTCGATTAAATTCGCCTGCATCCGGCTATCCTGCTCTAACTCACTGTTTTTAAAAGATAATAAAAGTTGGCACACTGATTGCTTTAGTCATATTGCCTTTGCATGCATTTGCAGCCAAACACAGCAAATGAGCGCTTTCGCCAAGGCAGCTTGCTTGAGAAATACTGATCAAGCTACTCGAACGAGTGGGACTCCGTTGATGAGTATTTCTGATTTCCCGGCCTAGCCGGCGCTAAGTAAGCAGCATGATTCTAAACCACAACCAGTGACCCCACGGTTTTAATCATGCTGGATTGAACGGTTGATGCGAGCCTTGGCCTATGCAATCAGTTGGTATGTAGGGTTGTTTAAATGCGATTGTGGCAACACTTTGCTTCTTTATTATGGATAGGAGAATATGCGCCGGTTCCCGTCATTTACCGGCGCTTTTTTTTTGCCCGCGAAAAGTTTGCCCGCGAAAAGCTGCCCCGCGAAAAATTGGCCATTGCGTCCTTGCCGCGCCGTCCAGCACTGAATTTACCCAACCAGTGCTTACCGGCTGGCTGTTAATGGTGTTAGTGGTTAAAATCCCCTGAGGTTTTCACAGCGAAGCCCTAAAACTTAAAAACCCGCCGGCTGTCATATCTGGGCCGGTCGCTTTTATGTCTGTTCACTACCATTTTTCGCATAAAGCTTGCATAAAACCCCGCATTAGCTGCGAGTTTCCTATATAATCGCGACTCTTTTACTTGGAATGACCAAATAGTAACCACCAGTGAGATCCATACCGTGATAGAAAAACTGCGCAATATCGCCATCATCGCCCACGTTGACCATGGCAAAACCACCCTTGTTGACAAATTATTACAGCAATCCGGTACCCTGGTGAGCCGGGGGGAAGTGCAGGAACGGGTAATGGATTCCAATGATTTGGAAAAAGAACGGGGCATTACGATTCTTGCTAAAAACACCGCTCTTAATTGGAACGGCTACCGGATCAATATTGTGGACACCCCCGGCCACGCTGATTTTGGCGGCGAAGTGGAACGCATTCTGACGATGGTGGATTCGGTGCTGTTGTTGGTGGATGCGGTCGATGGCCCGATGCCGCAAACCCGGTTTGTGACGCAAAAAGCCCTGGCGCAAGGGCTGCGCCCGATCGTGGTGATTAACAAAATCGACCGGCCGGGCGCCCGCGCCCACTGGGTGGTCGACCAGACGTTTGAATTGTTCGACCGGCTGGGCGCGACCAATGAACAACTGGATTTTCCGGTGGTTTATGCCTCGGCCTTGCTCGGTTACGCCGGCGCTAACGCGGAGGTTCGTGAAGGCGATATGACCCCCCTGTTTGAGGCGATTGTCAAAAATGTTCCGCCGCCACCGGTGGATATCGAAGGCCCATTGCAATTGCAGGTCAGTTCCCTGGACTACAACAGCTACGTGGGCGTAATCGGCATCGGCCGTATTACCCGCGGCAAGGTGAAAACCAACACGCCCGTGACGGTCATCGATAAAGAAGGCAAGACCCGCAACGGCCGGGTGTTGCAGGTGTTGGGCTTTCTCGGGCTGGAACGGGTGGAAGTGCCCGAAGCGCGGGCGGGGGATATCATCGCGTTCACCGGATTGGAAAAACTGAATATATCCGACACCTTGTGCGATCCGAATCGGGTCGAAGCACTGCCGCCGCTACTGGTCGATGAACCCACGGTCAGCATGACTTTTCAGGTCAACAACTCGCCCTTTGCCGGGCTGGACGGCAAATACCTCACCAGCCGGCAAATCCGTGAACGCCTGCAACGGGAGCTGATGCATAATGTCGCGTTGCGCGTGCAAGACACCGGTGATCCCGACAAGTTTAAGGTGTCCGGCCGCGGGGAATTGCATTTGTCCATTCTCATTGAAAATATGCGCCGGGAAGGTTACGAGCTGGGCGTGTCGCGTCCGGAAGTGATTCAGAAAGAAGTCGCTGGCGAGCTCCATGAGCCTTTCGAACAAGTCACCGTCGATGTCGAGGAAATTCATCAGGGCACGGTCATGGAAAAACTCGGTACGCGCGGCGGTGAATTGAAAAACATGATTCCCGATGGCAAAGGGCGGGTACGCCTGGATTATGTCATGCCGGCGCGCGGCTTGATTGGCTTTCGCACGGAATTTCTCACTTCCACGCAGGGAACCGGCCTGTTATACAGCGTATTTGACCGCTATGCACCGGTTAAGAAAGGGCAAATTGGCCAGCGCAACAACGGTGTGCTGATTGCCAACGGCAAGGGCAAGGCGCTGGGTTACGCGCTTTTCAATCTACAGGAGCGGGGCCGTTTGTTTATCGGTCATGGCGAAGAAGTGTATGAAGGCATGATTATCGGCATTCATTCCCGCGACAATGACCTGGTGGTGAACCCCCTCAAGGGCAAGCAATTAACCAATATTCGCGCGGCGGGTTGTGATGAAAATATTGTTCTCACGCCGCCGATCCGCATGTCACTCGAGCAAGCCCTGGAATTCATCGATGACGATGAACTGGTGGAAGTGACGCCGCACTCGATTCGCTTGCGGAAAAAATTGTTAACCGAGAATGACCGCAAACGCGCCTCGCGTGTGGCGGCAGGTTAATCGGCTGACCCGCTGCATGCAGAGTTGAATGAATATCCATCAGCCGATTCCCATGCACGGCGGGTTCGTGTTACAACTACAATCCTGATCTGGTTTCGTGCACGGGGTGACTCCGTCAATGACACATTGACAACTTTAAGCCAAGCGGAATCCACCCAGTGATGGAGTTTATACGCTAAATCTGAAGGAGGGGGATTTACTATGGTCGGGAAGAAAAATGTCGTGTTCGGCTTTCTGTTTTTGGTGCTTTCGGCCGGGTTGGGGCCCTTGATGATTATCGAGTACATGCCAGGGGTCAATGCAGCGGGAGCGGAAAAGCAGGAAAAACTCGGGCGCCTGCAGCAGTTAAAACAGGATAATTTTGAAGAAGAACTCGAGCCTTTGCCGCCGGAACAAATTGCCAAGGCCAATACGGATGGAATCCTGGCCCTGAATAATCTTGTCAATGCCCGGCAACCCGTCGACCTCATCAAGACTCCGCATGCGCATGGCAACCTCGAAGCCTTGCTGAATATCGCGGCCGGCATTGCGTTAGCGTTTATCGCGGTATCGGTACTGTTTAAACAAATCATCAGTTGGGTATTTATTGCCGGCGCCTTGCTGCATTCCGGCGCCATGTACCTGGCCGTCGTGTTTCAACTGGGATGGGCAATCGCGGTATTGAACAGCGGGATCGGGGCCGGGCTGGTGCTGCTGGGATTATTGCTGATTGGCGTGGCCGCGGCGATGGGAATGCGCGCCGAAATTGTCAAAGACTAGGCTATAGTTATAGCTACGCTATAAAGCTATAAACGGGCCAAGCTGTGTAAGCCATAGCAAGACAGGCTGCACCGAATCTTGCATAGAGCCTTTTATGATTGATTAATTAAAAGGCGCAGGAAAACGCCACCGGTCAAAACCAATAATCAACCGTTAACCGTCAACCAAAAGGTAGCACCGTGCAGGGTTTATATCCCCGAATTAAACCGTACGCAACGCATCAACTTGAAGTAGATTCCCCCCATGTTCTGCATGTGGAAGAAGCGGGTGAGCCCGACGGTATCCCGGTACTGTTTGTACACGGCGGTCCCGGCGCGGGATGCTTGCCTTACCATCGCACTTTTTTCGATCCCCAGGTTTACCGCATCGTGTTGTTTGATCAGCGTGGCTGCGGGCGCTCCGTTCCCCATGCGGAACTGAAAGCCAACAACACTCAGGCGCTGGTGCGGGACATAGAGCGTATCCGGGAATTTTTGGGGATCAAACGCTGGATATTGTTTGGCGGTTCCTGGGGTTCAACCCTGAGCCTGGTTTATGCCCAAACCCATCCGCAAAACGTCATGGGCCTGATATTAAGGGGAATATTTTTATGCCGCCCCCGGGAGATTGACTGGTTTTACCAGGAAGGCGGCGCATCCCGGATTTTTCCCGATCACTGGCGGGAGTTTGTGACGCTTATTCCGGAGGAAGAGCGCGGCAACATGGTAGCCGCTTACTATAAACGTTTAACAGGGGAAAACGAGCTCGCCCGCATGGCGGCCGCCAAGGCCTGGTCCAGATGGGAAGGACTGACATCAACCCTGCAACCCAGTAATTCCGTTGTGTCGACATTCACCGAACCCTTTACCGCCGTGAGCTTGTCCCGCATCGAATGCCATTATTTCATGAACAACAGCTTTCTGGAGCCCAACCAGATATTGAACAACGCGCCCAAGCTGGCGGATATACCGGGCGTTATCGTGCAGGGGCGGTACGATATTGTTTGCCCCATGGAAAGCGCCTGGGAACTCTCTAAAGCCTGGCCGGCCGCGGAGCTGCATATCATTCCTGACGCCGGGCATTCGGCCACCGAGTCCGGCATTATTGACGCACTGGTGCGCGCCACCCGGCAGTTCGCCGACAAATTCAAACCCGATGCGTAAAATTGTAGCCGCGTCGCTGATGGCTTAACGTGATTGCCTTGCTGCAGCGAGTTACCCGGGCCAAGGTCGAGGTCGCTGACCGGACCGTCGGGGAAATTCAACAGGGACTGCTGGTGCTCGTCGGCGTGCAACAGCACGATACTGTGCAGAGTGCCGAACGCATGGTGGAGCGTTTGCTGGGTTACCGCGTGTTCGCGGACGCCGGCGGCAAGATGAACCTCAGCTTACGGGATATCAAGGGCGGCTTGTTGTTGGTGCCTCAGTTCACGCTGGCGGCGGACACCACAAAAGGCATGCGCCCCAGCTTTTCTTCCGCGGCCGCGCCGGATGCAGGCCGGCAATTATTTAATGAACTAGTAAGCATCGCCAGCGAGCGGCACGGCAAAATTGCCACCGGGCAATTCGGCGCCGATATGCAGGTATCCCTCACCAACGACGGACCGGTGACTTTTTTGTTAACTACCTGAAAACACCTTGTTAAAATCCCTGGAACGCATTTATTGCAAAATGGAAAAAACGGCCGTATCAACCAGGCTCCGGAACTTTTGGAGTGGACTGCTATCACACAGCAATAAGAATCATAGCCATCAGGAATCAATTCTATGCCACAGATAACGGGTAAGCTTGGTAAGATGTTACGGAACAATCGCGGTTTAATCGCGTTTGTATTTTTGATGGTAGTGTTTCGCGGCGCAATCGCCGACTGGAACGTGGTGCCCACGGGCTCCATGAATCCCACGATCATTGAAGGCGACCGGATCCTGGTCGACAAGCTGGCCTATGATATCAACCTGCCTTTTACCACCATTAGCCTGTTGCAATTGGATAATCCCGGGCGCGGCGATATCGTGGTATTTGAATCCGGAAAAGCCGGTAAACGCCTGGTTAAGCGTGTCGTTGCCGTGCCGGGTGATGTTGTCGTCATGCGTAACAACCAGCTGATGATTAATGGTGAGCCTGCTGTTTACCGGACGCTGGAGCAGGGAACGCCGGATAACAATGACAATGAAGTGTTATCAGGATCCTCGCCAATTACGGTGACCGAATCCATGCTGGATTATTCGCATCCTATTCAACTGCTGCGCCGGTACCACTCACCCCTGCAAAACTTTGGTCCGGTTGCCGTGCCAAACGATCACTACCTGATGATGGGCGATAACCGCGACAACAGCGCGGATTCCCGGGTCTATGGTTTTGTGCCGCGCGGCGAAATTACCGGCCAGGCTAAGCGCGTACTATTCTCCCTGGATTATGATCGTTATTACCTGCCCCGTGCAGCGCGTGTATTAACGCCTCTGCTATAACCGGTATTTCCGTCAGATAGCTTCCGCCGGCTGTGCATGCCGCGTTTTGCGCGTTGTTAACGTTTGAATTGAATGTTTAACCTAGAATCCGCAGTTGGACGCGGTGGAGTGTGCGATTTTCAGAGTGCAGGGCAAGGCGCTGCGCTCTATGGAAGGGAATGCGGAATGGTCGTTCCATTCCAAGGAGTTGCAACGCCGCCATGCGCTTTGACGATC
>DATCIR010000069.1:0-20858 GCA_036507695.1 Gammaproteobacteria bacterium | reverse complement strand
CAAAATAAAAACCAGTGCCGCTTTGCAAGTGCCGCTTCATTTGAAAAAAAATAAAGTAACTACTCACCCCGTGTGCAGCCTAGGTTAAAGCGGTGCCGGTGTTTCCTGCCGGGGGCGTCCGCGGCCAGGGATGGCCGCAGTCGAGCCTACAGGGACGTACTTGTGGCGTCCCCCGGCAGGAGACACCGGCGCCGCCCACGGGTGAGTAGTTACAAAATAAATTTAGCGCTGACTCGGTGCCAATCACCGGGCGATAAGACCGGACCTGCGAAAAAGACAGGCGGATTGTTGTCCGCAACGGGTCTTAACCTGACAGACAAAGGAACAGAATGCTCGATACCTTGCGCCGCATTGTACAGGAAGTCAATGATGCGAAAGACCTTGCGGAAGCACTAGGGATTATCGTGCAGCGTGTAAAAAGCGCGATGGGGGTGGATTTATGTTCCGTTTATCTGACGGACCACGCACGCCAGCAGAATGTATTGATGGCGACGGATGGCCTGAATCCCGAGTCGGTCGGTAAAGTCGCGCTTAATTTCAACCAGGGACTCACCGGCCTGGTGGGGCAGCGGGAAGAAGTGGTAAACATCGCGGATTCACCCAGCCATCCCCGTTACCAGTTTGTGCCGGAATCCGGGGAAGAAAAATTCCATGCTTATCTCGGCGTGCCGATCATTCATCATCGTAAATTGCTGGGTGTGCTGGTGGTGCAGCGCCAGGCGAAAGAAGCGTTCGATGAAGATCAAGTCACGTTTCTAATCACCATCGCCGCGCAATTGTCCGGGGCGATTGCCCACGCCGAAGCCAGTGGCGGCACCAACGTGGTACAGCAAACCACGGCGCGCAGCGCCGCTCCCGTTATGGGGCAGCCTGGCTCGCCCGGGGTCGGCGTCGGCACCGCCTTTGTGATTTATCCCGCCGCTGATCTGGACGCCATTCCGGACCGGAAAATTCAGGACATAGAGAAAGAAGTACAGGTGTTTCGCACCGCCGTGGACGGCGTGCGGCAGGATATCAAGTCCTTGGTGGCAAAACTGGACGGCCGCCTGCCGGCGGAAGACCGGGCATTGTTTGATGCCTATTTGCTGATGCTGGACAAAGAGTCCCTGGCCGGTGATGTCATCAAGCGCATTCGTGAGGGCAATTGGGCCTCGGGCGCCCTGCGTGAAAGTATCCGCATACATCTGCGCGCCTTTGAGGAAATGGAAGATCCGTATTTAAGGGAACGCGGTGAGGATGTGCGGGATCTTGGCCGGCGCATCCTGGTGCGGCTGCAAACCGGCGGTGACGCAGGGCCGCGTAATTACCCGCGCAACACTATACTGGTGGGTGAGGAAATCACCGCGGCCATGCTGGCGGAAGTGCCGATTACCCAACTGTCCGGCGTGGTGTCCGTCACCGGTTCGCGCACTTCGCATGTGGCCATCTTAGCGCGGGCCATGGGCATCGCGGCGGTGATGGGCGCTGATGTGCCGGTAAGCCGGATGGATGGTTTGAATGTCATTGTCGACGGCTATCGTGGCCAGATTTATATCTCCCCCAATCTGGCGGTGCTGGAAGAATTTAATCGCCTGGCCAGGGAAGAGCAGGAGCTTTCCGCCGATCTGGCTTCCTTGCAGGATTTACCCTCGGAAACACCGGACGGCAAGCATATTTCATTGCATATCAATAGCGGCTTGCTGGCGGATCTGATTCCCAAGGAAACCAATGGCGCCGAGGGTATTGGTTTGTACCGGACGGAGTTTCCGTTTATGGTGCGTGACCGCTTTCCCGGTGAAGAGGAGCAATTCCAGATTTACCGGCAGGTCTTGCAGTCGTTTAATCATGGACCCGTTACGCTGCGCACTCTGGATGTGGGCGGTGACAAGGCGTTGCCGTATTTCCCCATCGCGGAAGATAATCCTTTCCTGGGCTGGCGGGGAATTCGCATCACACTGGACCATCCGGAAATTTTCCTGGTCCAGTTGCGCGCCATGCTGCGCGCCAGTGAAGGACTCGACAATATGCAATTATTGTTGCCCATGATCAACAGCGTGCATGAGGTTGACGATTCACTGGCGATTTTGAAGCGTGCTTACGATGAACTGGTCGACGAAGGCCATAAAATTGTGAGGCCGAAAGTCGGAGTCATGATCGAAGTGCCGTCGGCGGTTTACCTGGTGCGGGAAATCGCGCGCCGGGTTGATTTTTTGTCCGTTGGCACTAACGATTTGACGCAGTATCTGCTGGCGGTGGACCGAAATAATTCCCGGGTGGCGGAATCCTATGACGCGCTGCATCCCGCGGTGTTAAGAGCACTGGTGCAGGTGGTGGAAGGCGGGCACGCCGAACATAAGCCGGTCAGCGTGTGCGGCGAAATGGCCGGCGATCCGGCATCGGCGATCTTGCTGGTTGGCATGGAAGTGGACAGCCTGAGCATGAGCGTCGCCAACCTGCCGCGCATTAAATGGGTGGTGCGCAATTTCACCTTCGGTCGCGCCAGGCGTTTGCTGACGGAAGCCCTGGCTCAGGAAAGCGCGGCCACGATACGTTCCAATCTGAATACGGTGCTCGAGGAAGCGGGACTGGGCGGCCTGGTGCGCGGCGGCCGTTGATGACGCTGCAGGGTCCATCTATCTGCGAGCAGTCTATGGGTAATTCAATGCCAGAAAAGCTTTGTTAACGCAAAGGCGCGAAGACGCAAAGAATTTAAAAAATTATTAATGAAGAAACCTATTTGCCCTTCCTATCTGGATTGGCACTAATAAAGATTAACGAAAGCTCATGCGAGAAGGATGCGGACATAAAATCTGACTCATTTGCTAGCGATTTCGTTAGATTTATTTGGGCATACTTGCTTTAAGTATGTGATACCTCTAAATAATTACGAGGAAACCACCCGGGAATTATCGCGTTAGACGAACCGGGGTAACATTACTATGGCTGATTTAAGTGTAAATTTAGCGAATAATGGGTATGTTGGACTACAAAGTATTGTGTTGGCATCGTTTAATAAAAGCTACTCAGTGTTTGAAAAGGAAACAGCAGGTGTTAACTACAAACTCGTGGAAGAAGGGGGTAGGTTAAAAGAGAAATTGTGATCGATGTCGGATACCGCTTCGTAGAAAAATCCTTTCGAACCCAACTACAAGCTTTGGGATGGAATGTGATTGATCAAGACGAAGATATCCCCGAAGACCTTGTCGCCTGTCATCGCACGGAATTTCGCGAAGTTGTATTAAAAGACGTTTTCAAGCAAAGCGTCAGCAAAATTAATCTCACCAATTATGGGCGGGAATGGATCAATGACAAACAGCTCTGTGATCTATTTAACGGGTTGACCAATCAATCCAGCAATATTTTGCTGGAGGCCAACATGGATATGTTGTCCCGCTTTTATAAATCCACTGTCGACATGAATGAAGTGATGGGTGAAGATTATCCTGTCGTTAAGATCATTAATTGTGAAAATTGGCAAAATCATCACTTTATCGCTATCGACCAGTTCCGTATTGATACACGAAACCAGTAAATATGACAACGTCTGAAGATATAAAAAAGAGACTCGAAGGGCTCTTGGAATACGTTCACCACATTGGCCGCCTTAACGAAAAGCCAATATTCGCAGTATCGGAGTACAAACAGCTTGTTATAGCTGAGCACCAATTCAAAGGCCGCATTGGTGTCCAGCATGATGTTACCGATGATGATGGCAGCAGTGTTTGGTTAAAGGTAGAAAGACTCAAACGTATCCCGCCACCTACAGCGCCGGAAGAAATTAAAGAGTGGCTTACCGTTACTAACAGTCCTAATGAATCTGTAAAGATAAAAGAAAAAATAATTAAAACAATGCCAGAGTCTACGGCTAAGCAACTGGTTGATGAAGGAAAAGTTCTTGATCAAGATGTTCAAGAGCACCTGCGTGCGAAGAAAGGAATTGTAAAACTAAAAGATGTGATATTCAGGTTAGAAAACCTTTCTGATATCAAAGCAAAGATTGACGAATACATAGAAAAAAATTGGTATTCCTGGGCTGAAGAGGAAAAACCTCGAAGAGAAACTATCAAGATTTATGACGCACTCTTCAGCTTGCAACAAACGATTGAAGCCCAAGGTGAAGATCAGCCTATTGAGTTAGTGTGGGGTATAGGTGTCAGCCGTTGGTTTTATGAAAACCATAAGATCGACCATCCAATACTTGAACAATTGGTAGAGATTGAAATAGATAGCAATGATGGAACTTTAAACATACGGCCGCGTAATGTGGAGCCAAATATCGCGGTTGGACCCTATTTTGCGCTTGAGTTACCCGGTGTTGATGCGTTGCTGCGATTTAATAAAAAGCATTTTTCTGAACTTTCTGAAGATGTTGAGTTTTCCTCTTACATTGGTGAAAGCTTCGAGCCCGTGCTAAGGCAAGCGGCGACACAGTTAAGTCGAAGTGGCGTTTATTGGCCGGATATGAATAAAGATATAGAAAAGCGTGAACCGCCAATGATTGGGGATGAGTTACACGTTAGCGATTGTTGGATTCTTTACGCGCGGCCCCGTAGCGTTACGAGTTTTGTTCAAGATATCGAGCGTTTCCAAAATAAGTTGGCTGAAATTGATGTCGCTCATTTGAATCCGCCGGCGAAACGAATTGTATCGGACTTGCCTCACCAAAGACCTGTAATAAATACCGGTGGTGGTTTTGGTGGAGATGGCGAGGGGAGTAGCCCGTCACAATTGAAGCAAAAAGGTGAACTGTATTTCCCAAAAGAATTCAACGATGCGCAAGTGCAAATTATTGATCGCCTGGAACTGAACGATGGAGTAGTGGTGCAAGGGCCACCTGGCACAGGTAAAACGCACACGATCGCTAATATTATTAGTCACTATTTGGCAACAGGCCGGACGGTGTTGGTGACCTCAAAGGGAAAACCGGCTTTGGATGTACTAAGAGACCAAATACCGGAAGCGTTACGAGGATTGACTATCAGCTTGTTGAGTAATGAGCGCCAAGGATTTAAACAACTGGAGGAAGCTGTTCGCTTATTAGCTGGTATTGCGAGTCAAACCAATTTGCGCGACTTGAGAAGGGACGCAGATGCGGATGAGCAAAGAGTGGCTCAATTAAAACGCCAAATTGCAGCAATTGACAATGAAATACATGAATGGGGATTAAAACAGCTACAGACTATTGATGAATATTTATCAGGTAGTGGCCTGCAAATGACGGCTATGGAGCTGGCGCAAAATGTCGTTGCGCAACGAACACAACACTGTTGGTTGCCGGATGAATTGGGGCCGGGCAAAGAATTCAACCCGCAATTTTCTGACGGTGATATTGCCGAAATTCGGAAGGCGCGGCGTACACTGGGAAAAGATATAGTGCATGTGAATAAAAACTTGCCTTCAGTGGCTGATTTGTTAGATACAGCACAGATTGCCGCTATCCACGAAGACTTGAAGACTGCCGCAGATTTAGGAGAAAGAGCGAAATCCGATAATTTACCACCGTTGTCGGTCACCGCTGATAATGCGGTGCACCGAGCCAAATCTATACTGCCTCAAATAAAACAGCTGTTGGTGGTAATGGACGATATGACTAGTAATGCGTGGTTACGTGCCTTGTTTGACCATTGGGCAACAAATGGTTTGGGGCATGAGCACTTCCTATTATTCGAGGAAATTTTACCTACCCTGAAAGATCTTGCAACCCTAAGAAAAGTATACTTGAAATCACCCGTTTTAATTGAAGATCCCTCAGAAGTTCGCATGGACATAGACAACGCGCTGGAAAATTTGCTGAATGGTCAAAAGGCGTTTGGGTTGCTAAGTTTTGGTAAACGTGAAGCAAAAGCGCTTTTAGACAGAGTGGAGGTGCATGGGGAAAAACCTAATTCTGTCGATCAGTGGCAACATGTGAAGAGCTTTCTTCGGTTTCAAGATGAAACCCGCTACTTCATGGTTAAATGGAATAGTATTGGTCGGGAATACGGATTACCGCAGATAGACTATTTTTTTGGTGATTTGTTTAAGTCTTTAGACGATTTGCAAAACCGCATTAACAATGCTGTAGAGTTGGCGACAAAAACGTGGAAGCACATTACTACTGAACTAAATATTTTATTCCCGCACGGATTGAATGTTAATCAAATGCTGAACGATCGCCGGGAAGCACAGCGTGCGATCCAGGCAATAGAAAGCCACACGTCACGAATTTCACTAAGTGCACAAAGGCAGCGCTTAAGTGATTTAAAACAAAAATTGCAAAATTGTGAGGGTGACATTTCGAATAACTTACGGGTAGCAATAGATAAAGGCATCGGTAATCCTAAATATACTATTGATCAAATAATGAAGCATTGGCAGGGCCTACTGAATGAGGCGTCGCGTTTACATGACCTATTGCCAAGGATGTTGACGGTGAGTCGCATTGCGCAAATGATTGGAGACTCAGGCGCGAAAATGTGGGCAGAGAAATTAGTTACGGAACCGCTGCTGGGAGAGGAGGATGAATGGGCGCCAATGCACTGGTTTGAAAGCTGGCGCTGGAAGCGGCAAAAAGCATATGTAAAGAGTATTGACGGGCGTGAGCGTTTACGTGAAGCGTTCGAACAACGAGCTAAGTTAGATAAAGATCTGAAGAAGACTTTTACTGGTTTGGTCAAGATTAAAACCCATATTGGATTACACCAATCGCTGACGGAACGAGTGCAAAGCGCTTTGACGCGTTTTGTCGCCGCGATCGCGAAAATTGGCAAAGGTACCGGCAAACGCGCCCCCCGGCATCGGCGGGATGCTTATCGTGCTATGGAAGATTGTTATGATGGCGTTCCCTGTTGGATTATGCCTACATGGCGTATAAGTGAAAGCTTGCCATCTGATTTTGGAAGTTTTGATTTGGTGATTATTGATGAATCGTCACAGTCGGATGTTACTGCGATACCAGCCATATTGCGGGCGAAAAAATTGTTGGTAGTCGGGGATGATAAACAAGTTAGTCCAACTGCGGCGTTTCTCGCGGAAGAAAAAATATTGCAGTTGAAACACAACTATTTGCGGGAGCAGCCGTACTCGGAGCTGCTATTACCTGGTAGTTCAATTTATGATTTAGCAAATGCCATGTTTCCTAGTCAACGAATTATGTTGACTGAGCATTTTCGCTGTGTTGAACCGATTATTCGTTTTAGTATGCAGTTTTACACAGAACCTTTGGTTCCACTGCGAATTCCCAAGGCATCGGAACGCATTGATCCACCATTGGTAGATGTTTACGTAAAAGATGGTATCAGGGAAGATCGTAAAAAGATAAATATTGCTGAGGTTGAGGCAATAGTCGAAGAAATAAAAACCATTGTTGAAAATTCTAAATATGGTGATCGTAGTATTGGTGTTATTTCGCTAATTGGTGCAGAGCAGGCAAAAGCAATACAGGACAGATTGTTAGTAGAACTTGGTGAGGAAATTTATCAACGACATGATATTGCGTGTGGCGATTCTGCAACTTTTCAGGGTAAGGAAAAAGATATTATGTTTCTGTCCATGGTAGTTGGTCCTGGGCAGGGTATGTCTCTGACAAAACGTGAATACGAGCAACGATTTAATGTTGCGCTATCCCGCGCGCGTGATCGTATGTATTTATTTAGAAGTATTACCGAGTCTGACTTACCTAATGAAAGTGACTTAAGATCAAGAACGTTACGTCATTTTCAAGATCCTATGCCCCAACAGAAACAGGCAGATAATCCTTTGGATTTATGTGATTCTGATTTTGAACGTGATGTTTACAAACGACTTGATGATCTCGGTTATTTCGTAACACCTCAAGTAAAAGTAGGCCAGTATTCTATAGATTTAGTCGTTGAAGGTGAAAACGATCGCCGGTTGGCTATTGAACTGGATGGCGATAAATTCCACCCACCCGAAAAATGGAAAGAGGATTTTACGCGTCAGCGCACCATGGAACGAGTAGGTTGGAAATTCTGGCGGTGTTGGGGTTCAAGTTATACCGTGGATCCAGAAGGATGTATTGCGGATCTTGTTAACACTTTGCACTCATTGGGCATCGATCCAACTGGGCATAAAGACAGAGCTAACATATACACAGAATATCGGGAGTATACGAAGGAAACAGTTGAAGAAAATACGAATTCAAATATTGAACTTGACCTGGAGGAATTTAAGTTAACGCCATAGCGCTGCGCGTTGGTTTCGAGACCTTTAATGTTTGTGTTGAGAATAGATTTTATTGGTGGACTTGGGTAGTATCGAAGAAGATCTTATGTAGTTAAATATTAAACAATGAGTCAGATTTTTTGCTACATGCCACAAATCCCTGATCCACTTTATATTTTTCACATTACCGCTCTCGACAATATTGATCGAATTGCGCATAATGCTTGCTTGTTATCAAAAAATACATTAAAAAACAATCAGATAACACATCTAGATATTGCGTATCAGGAAATTCAAGGGCGTAGAGCGGCAAAACAGGTGATAGTAGGCGTTGGTGGAGTTTTGCACGATTATGTTCCGTTTTACTTTGCCCCTCGATCTCCAATGCTCTTTACTATTAATAATGGTAACGTTCCGGGGTGCGCCTATAAGCAGGAAGACATTGTTCATTTAGTTTCTGACGTTGATACAGTTGTTACAGCTGGATTAGATTTTGTTTTTTACGATAAGAATGCGTCAGTTTTCAATAGCACAGCTTACTCTGACATAGCTGACTTAGACAAAATAGATTGGCCGTTATTTTTTGAAAAACCAACTTTGGATGGCTACTGTAAATTCTGGAAAAGTAACGCGAATAATCCCCGGTACATGTCTAGAATGGAAACGAGGCAAGCTGAATTTCTGGTAAAAGATCGTTTCATCTTAGAACACATTCACTATATCGGTGTAATCGACGATAGCAGGAAGAATTTGGTTGAAGGTATCTTACAGAAGCATGGATTAAACATTGATGTGTACGTTAAGAAAGACTGGTATTTTCTAGGACAATAAGCGGTTAAGTTATGACTATAAATATTATGAAAGGCGATTTACTCAAAGAATCAGTTGACGCGATTGTCAACAC
Organism: Gammaproteobacteria bacterium; assembly: GCA_036507695.1. Taxonomy (GTDB): domain Bacteria; phylum Pseudomonadota; class Gammaproteobacteria; order SZUA-152; family SZUA-152; genus JAKEGK01. The sequence continues at coordinate 11,812 of DATCIR010000069.1, read as the reverse complement.
GGTAAATTGTGTTGGTGTCATGGGTAAGGGAATCGCGCTTCAATTCAAGAAAAAATGGCCGGAAAATTACAAAGTGTATTCACATGCGTGTAAAGAAGAAAAAGTAAAAACTGGGAAAATGTTTATTTATGATGCGGGTGGTTTAGTGCAACCGCACTATATTATCAATTTTCCAACTAAGCAGCATTGGCGTGAAAAAACTAAAATGTCTTATATAGATGAAGGATTGAAGGATCTGATTAAGCAGGTTCAAAGCTTGAAGATTAAATCCATTGCAATTCCACCGCTTGGTTGTGGTAATGGAGGGCTCGATTGGGCTGATGTTAAACCTCGCATAGAAAAAGCGTTTTCAGATTTGCCTGATGTAGATGTGCGTTTATTTGAGCCCAGTGGCGGGCCAGATCCTGCTTCAATGGAAACTAATACTAAGAAGCCTAAGATGACACCTGGAAGAGCTGCAATTGTAAAAGTACTTTCGATTTATCGCCAAATGGAATTTAGCTTAAGCAAACTTGAGGTTCAAAAACTAGCTTATTTTCTTGAATTCGCTGGACGGGACCTTAAGTTGAATTTTACAAAAGATAAATTTGGCCCCTACTCTGATGTATTACGCCATGTGTTAACAACAATGGATGGGCATTATATTGAAGGTGTCGGCGATAATGTAGTGGAGTCTGAGATACAGCCAACAAAATCAGCGCTATCGGAAGCAGAAAATTTTATTCGAGAAAGCGGTGATGAAGACTTGCAAAATCATGTAGAACGCGTTGCAGCTCTTATTGAAGGATTTGAAACTCCCTATGGTATGGAATTGCTTTCCAGTGTGCATTGGGTTTTTATGAACGAATCTGGGGTGAATGATGTAGATGATGCCATTCGTGCAATTCAATCATGGAATAATAGAAAGAAAGAAATATTCCAAGAACCGCACATTAGGCTTGCTTGGAATAGGCTAAAAGAGCAAGGGTGGCTGGCTTAAACTAAGTGTCTATTGAGCACAAAATCGCTAGAAGCCTGAACACAGTTCGGGCTTTTTTGTTTTGACCTTATACAACAGGTTGCCGGTTTAAAATTCTAAAAAGTAAACCCGCTGTGCAGATACCATTGATCCTCGCCACCGCGGTCAAAGCCATGCGCGTAACCCAACCGCAGGTTGATTGGAATCAGGTAACCCAATATCACTTCCACATTCAGTTCCATGCCCGCGCTGCTTACATAATCCGCAGATTCTGTGCGATCATCCCAAGCATCCCCCGCGCTGTAGAACAGGGCGCCATGCACCTGGTAGATGCCGGCCGGCGGCGCCATTAGCGTCTTTTCCAGCAACGCCACCGGGAACCGCCATTCCAGATTGGCTGACAACATTTGGCGCCCTAGCAACGCATTGAGTCCGGTGGGATAACCGCGCAGTGGGTATTCGCGCCGGTTAAATACCTCGGCGGTGGGTTCCAGCAGGGCGGCCAGGGGTGGAAACAGGGAGAAACTTTCATCGCTGCCGCCGAGGCGGAAGGGATTGGGATCGCCGGTTCCGGTTCCAGCGGTCAGTTGCACCGCCAGCACATGCTGGCGGTGCAGGTTGAAGTAGCCGCGCCAGTCCAGGCTGTACACCTGGCCGGTGAAATCACTGTCCAGCGTATCGCTGTCTTCGGCCACCGCGCGCCAGCGGAATCCGTCATCCAGGCTGATGCCGCGCGGAAAATGCTGCGCTGAATTAAAGGTCAGGGCAAGGCCGAGCAATTCATCCCGGGTTGCCTGCAGCGGGACGCCATTGGGTGCAACGTCCTTGTCCGATTCGCGATTCGCACTGGCGCCCACATGCAGGCTCCATTGCCGGTCACGGGTGAGCCAGGGCAGGATGGCTTCCAAGGTCAGGGTGTCGGAATCACGAAAGCTATTCAGGTTATTTTGCGCGTCCAGCACCGTCAGTACGCTGCGTTCAAAGTAGGCTTTGAGCGCAATCCGCCAGCGGTCATAATAATAATCAAACCAACCGAGCGGCCAGTTATTTTGCGCGTCATAGGCCAGGGTCAGGGAATATTGATGCCAGTTCAGCGGGTCGGCGCCAAACACACTGACGCCGTATTCACTGCGTTCCTCGGTCAACGCCAGATAGGGAAACCAGCCGGTCGGCGCGAGTTTATCCAGGGCCGAATAGGCGGTTGTTTCCGTATAGGGTTGTTCGTCCGAGGACAGCGCGGTAAACGCATAGGGCTCCGGCAACGCGCCAAGATCCACCGCTTTGTTAAAGGCGTGTTCCTTTGCCAGCTGATAGATGTCGGTACCCTTGGCGTGCAAACCCAGGTAAATCAGGTCTTCGCTTTGGGGGAGCCAGGTCGCGGATAAGGCGGAACCGGTTACGTTGGTCAGTTGCGTGACTTGCCGTGAAGCAAGTTCCAGCCGGTAAATATTGAATACGCCGTCATAGTCGGCGCTGTACAACAACGCGTTGCCGCCGGGGACGAATTGCGGTTGCGATTCCACGCCGCGCGTCGCTGTCAACGGCTGCCAGCGTTGCGTGCCGAGGTCGAACAATTCCAGGTTCCAGCGTGTTTCTGGCCGCCACACCGCTGCGGCGAGGGTGTTGGTACGGGGCGACCAGTCCAGCTCCGAAACGATTTCGAAATTGCCGCTCTGCCACAAGGTTTTCTGGTAGTCACCCATGGCCGAGAGTAAATGCAGGGCGCTATTGCCTTGCGTGACTTGCACCGCGATGATGCTGGCTCCATCGGGGCTCCAGGCGGCGTGCTTGTAACGTTGGCCGAAAGTCAGTTGTGTGCGTTTGCCGGTGGCGAGGTCGATGTGATGCAGGTCGGAGTAATAATTGACATTGTCCACCCGGTCGATTTCGGCGATCAGTATCCCGGCTTGCGGGTGCGCGTCAAAGCGGTCGCCATGGACGCGCGTTATTTCCTCGGCCTCGCTAGCGCCGGATTGCAGCCGCATAAGCCGGGGTTCCTGCAGCCAATCCTGTTTCACAAACAATATATCGCCATTGGGCAGGCTGCGCGGCTGGCCGGTGGTGTAGCCAAACTCGGTCAATTGCGCGCCGGTAGTGACGCCTTTGGCCGTGATGGCTTCAATTTCGGCTGCAAACTGTTGTTGCAGATAATCGTTAAATTCTTCCCATAAGGCGCCCATGTTTTTGTTGAACACGCTGTTTGCCGTGTTGTTCATTAAAAACGGAACCAGGTTGCCGCTGTATTGCTTAAACCAGCGCTGCGCGTGTTGTTCGCCATAGGTTTGCATCAGAAAATTAAAGAAGTAAACGCCGTAGAGATAACGGGTGTTGCCGGCCGGCCAGCTGACGACCGGCATATTAACCTGCGACAGCGGCTTGATACCGGACTCCACTTCCAAACGCATTAAACTGCGGAACGAGCTGTTTTGACCGCGGCCGATGCCGGGCGCCAGTTGGGTTTCAGTGTAAGTGGCGATACCTTCCAGCACCCACGGAGGTTGCAGCGCATTGGGGAAGAAGAAGAGTTGCCGGCCGAAAATATCCCGCGCGCCTTTTGCCAGCCCGGCGGCCATGTCGACATGCACGATATGGGCGTATTCGTGGGTAATGACCAGGTCGAGCCAGTCATGATAGTTGTCGATGCTGTCCAGGCCATCCGGCGGGGTCACGATGATGTACATGGTGTTGCGCGGCAGGGGCAGGGCGAATGCGTTGCTGAAATCCATGCGGTCGACCAGTATCAGCTGGGTCGGTTCCCTGGGTTCCCATTGAAAGAATTGGCTGATGCGCCGGTGCGCCCGTTCGCTGATGCGCGCGGCTTTTTGCGCCAGCGCTTCCTCACCGTCATGATAGTGAATGCGGAAGTGTTCCGTGTGCAGCGTGGTCCAGGTCAGGGACGGGTCGTGGTTAAACGCGGCGAAACTTATGTTGTGCCAGGCCAGACTGATCAACAAGCTTGCGCAAAATATTTTTGCACGAAAGGGCGCACGAAAGGGGACAGATCTATTTTTCAGGTAGGTATAGATAACGAAAGTCGCCCGTGTTATTAGAAAAAAAGATCTGTCCCCTATCGATAAGCGGCCAATCCAAAAACCCAACCATAATTGGCTTTCTATTCTATTCTCCCACAAGCCGGAAGTTGTAAGCCATTGATATTTAGCGATTCCGTCAAAAAAGTGTGAACCAGTTCATACTGCTTTTACTAAAGCGATCACATTTCCCGCCGATAAAAACCTTGATTTCGCACGGTAACTGCCCGGCGGGTTTGGGAGGCTAAGACTTTCCGTGGCACTGGTTCCTTCAATTAAGAATGACTCTAACCAGCAAGGATAACGCGATCATGCGGCGCAAAGGCGTAACAACAATACTAATCTTACTCGGTTGCTGGACGCAGGTGGTCTTCGCCGATTCGATCGCAATTAAGGCGGCAACGCCGGTTCAGATTTCGATCGCACCCGAAACTTCCGTGTCTCCCGGCGGCGCCGCTACATTTGTAGTGCGGGTTACTTCGAGCCTGGCCAGCGATCATCTGGTGATTAATGTCATCCAGCCACCGGCGACGGAATTACTCTCGGGTGAACTGCAATGGACCGGCGATATTCAGGCGGATCAGGTGCGCGAACTGCGGTTTGTTTTGCGCCTGCCCGCCGCTGCGGTTCCGGCCATTGAAGTGACCGCGACGATTCATTCAGCCAGCGGCGGGCAACTGGCGGCGAGCGATGTGTATCGTCAGCCGCTGGCCTTGCCGTCCGCGGTGAAAATCCTTCAAGGAAGAACGGTCTCCCGTAACGGACGCGCTGTGGTGGAATATCCGCTGAAGTAGGTGGATGATGAAACACGGCAGACAACTCTCAGCGCGCGTTATCCGGTTCACTCTGTTGTTGGCTTTGCTGCCATTGGCGGCCTGTTCCGGGGGTGGTTCGGGCGAAGGCGGCAACGTTAGCAGTTACGGCGTGCAAGCCCGGCAGATCTCCGGCACCATACAATATGAAGATAAGGAGTATAGCGCCTATGGTTTTAACGGCAACACGCGGTTCAAACCGGTGCGTTTTGCAATGATCGATTTGGTGGATGCCGATAACAGTATCGTCGCGACCACCGTCAGCGACGACTCCGGTCAATATACGCTGGCGGGCGAGGGCGCCAATCTGCGCCTGCGGGTACTGGCGCAGACGGATGCCGCGGCGGGCGCCGCAATCACCATTCATGATCATGATGGTAATATTTACGCGGCAACCGCTGCGCTGGAAATTGACCAGACCCTGGTTGATCTGGATATTGCCGCCAGCAGTGAGGTGGGCGGCGCGTTTAATATGCTGGATGTGTTTACCTCGTCCACTGAGTTTGTTAATCAGTTTGCCAATGCTCCGCTGCCCGGCTTAAATGCCTTTTGGCAGGCCGATTCCAACCGTTATGGAACCTACTACTGCCCGGGCAATTATCGCGGCGGAATGTGCCCGCACGGCAAGGGAATCTATATTCTCGGCGGCCGGAGTGGCGGTGGTGATTCCGATCACTACGACGATGATGTGCTGTTGCACGAGTACGCGCACTATGTCGAAGGCGTGGTTGGCGCTCAGGATTCACCGGGTGGCGTGCACTATCTGACCGAAAATGACCAGGACCTGCGCTTGACCTGGAGTGAAGGCCTGGGCGGATTTTTCCCGGCCGCGGTAAAGACCTGGATGGCGCGGCAACGCCCGGAACTGTTGTCCACCGCCGCGGATATGCCGCTGACTTATTTTGTTGATACCTATGGTTCCACCGCCGGCATTTCCATTGATATGGCGAGTCCCAATCCGCACTTTTGCCCGGGAGGCCGGGACTGCTTCGTGTATTCCTCCAGTGAAGTGGCGGTTGTGAAAATCCTGATTGGTTTAATGAATGAGTTTGGCATGCAGGCGATCTGGGATATCTACGCCAACTATATGGCCAGGGGCACGGCATTGCCGGCCACCCTGGAAACCTTTTGGGATGGCTGGATGGTGCAGCGCGCGACGGGCGGCGAGGAGTTGGCCGCGCTGCGCGCGGTGTTTAACGAACGCCAGGTGTTTTACCAGCACGATGGTTTTGAAGCGGATAACACGCTAACGGGTATGACCAGGATGATTGCACTGTGTAACGCGGATGCGTGCGAAAGTGAACAGCACTATTTGTATTACAACAGTTATAGCGCCGACAAGGATCTGGTCGCGTTTGAAGCGGTCAAGGGACGCGGTTATTTGCTGGAAACCGTCGACTTAAGCAATGGCGCGGATACCTATATACGTATTCTGGACGCGGCGGGCAGACAGGTGTTTGATAGTTACGGGCAGCTGATGGCAAATGATAACCGGCCGGGCACCGTCTACTGCGGCATGTATGACAATCCCTGCCGAATCCATAATAACAGCGATATGCTGTCATCCGAACTGAATTTTGTGCCGGGCAAAAGTGGCACCTACTACGTGGAAGTGACAACGTCATCCAACAAGGCTGCCGCAGCCGGGCGTTATGGCGTCTACTCCCTGCAAATTACCGAATAACCGCCGTTACGTCACAGTTGTTTGATAAACACCTTGGAATTTCTTTGATAGTTATACATCGCCTGGCGTTGGGCGGGCAGCGCTTCGGTGTCGGACGGTTCAAATCCGCGTTCCCGGAACCAGTGGCTGGTTTGCGTCGATAATACGAATAGCTGCTTGAGCTTTTGTTGCCTGGCCTGCGATTCAATAAAGCCGAGCAGGGCATCACCCCGGCCTTGTTTCTGGTAGTCGGGGTGCACCGCCAGACAGGCCAATTCCCCCATGGCCGAATCCTGCATGGGATAAAGCGCCCCGCACGCGACTATCATGCCGTCGCGTTCCACGACCACAAAGCGGTTGATTTCCGTTTCCAGCCGTTCGCGGGAGCGCCGCACCAGCACGCCCTGCTGCTCCAGGGGTTTAATCAGCTCCAGGATGCCTTGCACATCATCAATCACGGCCGGGCGCGTATCCTCGTAGTGATCGCGGTTGATCAGGGTGCCGGCGCCGTCACGGGTGAATAGCTCCTTAAGTAAGGCGCCATCCATCTTGCGGTCGAGAATATGCACCCGGCGCACGCCGTACTGGCAGACCTCGATAGCGCTGGTAAGAATGCGATGAATGTCATCGCTCAGGCCGGACTGGACTTCCAGCAATTGCTGCGCCGCGTGCATGGACAATTCGCGCAAAGCTTGCTGTTGGTCGTCGACGATTTGCAGGCCTTCGGTGAGATAAATTAATTTATCGGCGTTCAATGCCATCGCCGCCGCCGTGGCGACACTTTCCGCCGTGACATTAAATATCTCTCCGGTCGGTGAATAACCCAATGGCGCCAGCAAGACGATGGCTCCGTTGTCCAGCTGCTTATGAATGGCGGGCGCGTCGATGCGGCGGATTTCACCGGTATGTAAATAATCGATACCATCCCTGACGCCGTAGGGTTTGGCGATGACGAAATTACCTGAAGTGACTCTTAACCGGACGCCGGCCATGGGCGAATTGGCCAGCCCCATGGAGAGCAGGGCTTCGATATCCGCTCTGGCGCTGCCCACCGCCTCTTTCACGCATTGCAGGGCAGGCGCGCCGGTGATGCGTATGTTGTTATGCAAGGGTGTACTGATCCCCTGCTGTTTTAGGCGGCGGTCGATTTGCGGCCTGGCGCCGTAAACCAGCGCCAGGCGGATGCCGAGACTATGCAGTAAAGCGAAATCGTGAACCAAGGTATTAAAATTGTCCGCCAACAAGGCTTCGCCGCTGAATACCAGTACAAAGGTGCGCCCCCGGAATGCATTGATATAGGGTGCCGAATTACGAAACAGGGCGGCGAATTCTTTATGGAGGTTCTCGTCAGACATCTTGTTTAGCTCTAAGCTGGGTTAACTCTAAGTAAGTACCGATAAGTAATGTGACCTTAAGTAATGTGACCTTAAGCAATAATTCTATTCACCGAAAACTAATACCTACCCGAAAAAAAAGCGAATCACGGCATTCTATTTTTCGTTGCTGAGCCCGTGTTTAATAAGCTTTTGAAATACCAGTGTTTATTAAGGTTAAACGCCAGCATTGAGTATCGTAAAAGGCGCTATTGTACGGCATAAGTAATTGTATTAACAAGGATTCAATCAAACCAGCCGCTATGATGCAGGGCTAGCCATACCGGCATTTTATGGCATAATATCCAGCCTGTGGCGAAACCGTTTCGCTTTCGGGTAATACTTTCGTGTAATACTTGCGCGCAATACTTTGGTGTAATACTTTGGTGTAATGCTTTGGTGTAATAGAACAAGTTAGTCGATTTTTATAAATCATTAAATATTGGTCACCGATATCGAAGGGGAGATTCATATGGAACGCACAGTAACACTATTGGTCAATGCGGCATTAATTATTGGCATCTTTGTTTTGTTGATTGCTAACGCTCAGTTCTAAGCTGCTCGCCCGGCGTTGCATCATTTACATAATTATAAGATTTATTAAAAGATCCACTACTTTTTTCCTCCCAAATGTAGTAAATATAATCGCGATGCGGGTTGTCTGGTGTTCTTTCCAAGGCGTAACGTTTTTACTGTTGCGCCTGGTTAGCTCTTCTTCGGAACACTTGGTGCTATGCGCGCGTTTGCCGATGCGCCGCCCGCCATGGTTGATTATGCCAGCGCTTTCGATTTAGGGAAGACCCCCGCTGATTGTCAGCGGGGCTCGCAACGGCGCAATTCGTGGAATCCGTTGCGTTGCAATTAACAGCCGTGTTCCGCGCTGAGCGGGCGGTGGATTGAAAGTTTGATTTGCCGGGACCGGGCAAGCAACGAAGCAGGAAACGGCGTAAAAAAGCCGTAAACACAACAAGAGCAGGCGAGGTAACAAGTGTTTCACTGGGGCAAGTTAATAGGTATGGCCGCAGGTTATATATTGGGTGGCTTTCCCGGCGCCGTGCTTGGCCTGTTGGCGGGTTTTTTGTTCGACCGGAGCGTGTCGATGATGAGGCAGCCCCGCTTCGCCAAGGTCAATGCTGAAGAACTTGTCAGCGTACCGCAAGAGTTTATCACCGCGATGTTTTCCGTGATGGGGTGTGTCGCCGCGGCCGCCAAAGCAAATTTCAAGTCTAACGCTAACTCCAGTAACGGGTACGCAGCGCTCAACAAGGTCTTTGACTGGCTGGGGTTACCCCATGACCGGTATAAGGACGCCATCACGTTATACAAAGAAGGACAGCAGTCCGGTTTCAATTTGAATCAGGTCGTTATGTTGTTTTTCACCGTGAGCCGCCATGAACCGCACTTGCTGGAATTGTTTTTGGAGCTTCAGTTGTACGCGGTGATTAACGAAGGCGAGATTACCGCCACGCAAAAACACATTTTGTTAAGTGTCTGCGAATTGTTCGAAATGTCCCGCGCCGATTTTGATCGCATCAGCAGCATAATCCGCGCGGAACACCAGTTCCAACAGCAGGCTAAGCCCGGTACTGTGACACTCAGAGAAGCCTCCGCCAATTTGGAGGATGCCTTCGCGGTGTTGAACCTGTCGCCCCGCGCATCCGATGAGGAAATCAAAAAAGCCTACCGCCGCCTGACCAATATTCATCATCCGGATAAATTGTTTTCGAGAGGTTTGCCGGAAGAAATCCTGAAACTCTCCGAAGAAAAAACCCGCGAAGTACGTATGGCCTATGAACGGATTCGAGCCGTGCGTAATTTCTAACGCCGGCATTTATCTTCATACAGTTATTGCCATCGCGTTGAGCCGCTTACCAATAGCGTCCGGCGCTGGCGATTACGCCGATAATCAAGCCCAGGGTTAAGTTGGTGGCGACAACGACACGAATTTGTCCCAGACGCCGGCCGGCTTCCTGTAAATCGTTGGCGGCAAGCGCTTCGTTCATGCGCCGGTACGGCGCGAAGTACATATGCAGAAACAGCAAAATCATCAGCAAGCCGATGCCATGCATGAGATGAATATCGACGGTAACGAATGCAAAACCGTCCCAATTCTTGAAAATCATGAAATAACCGGTGGCGGGCAGCAGAATCACAATCAGCCATACCCATTTAAAGAATCGCGCAAAGACGGCTGACCATAGCGGTAAACGAACCGGCGGTTCCAGCGTTTCGGCGGCAACGGGGCGTAAACACATGTAGGCGAAAAACATGCCGCCAACCCAAATAATGGCGCCGAGCAGATGTAAGCTGAGTGCGAGTGCGATCATGATAGTAGCTCCACGATGATTATGGTTGTTGGTTATTGCAAAAAAGGTTGCTCCAATAAAGCGTGATGCTTTAATGTTCCCCTAAGCGTAGCCGAAGCCGGGCATAACCCCGCATGCTGCGAGGTGATTTTTACCGATGACAGGACACATCACCATGTCCGGCTGGCGGCAACATTCTATAACAACAGCTCTATAACGTTAGCAAAAACTTGCACGATGCGCGACTAACATTTTGTTTGTAATGATTATTTTTTGACGTTATTTAACGCCGCAAGCACCCAAACTTAAATTATGCTGCAATGGGGCTGAAAATTCCGTCCTAATCAGGTAAAGTGCGCGGTTTGCTGCTCGGCAAGCCGAAGCACGACTCCACAGATAGAGGCCATTGTTATGTCAGATTATTTGATCGCACCTTCGATATTGTCCGCGGATTTTGCACGTTTGGGTGAGGAAGTGACCTCCGTGCTGGCCGCCGGCGCGGATATTGTTCATTTTGACGTAATGGATAACCATTACGTGCCCAACCTCACCATCGGTCCCCTGGTTTGCGAAGCGTTGCGCAAGCATGGCGTGACGGCGCCCATCGACGTACATTTGATGGTCAAGCCCGTGGATCGCATTATTCCGGATTTCGCCAAGGCCGGCGCGAGCTATATCACCTTCCATCCGGAAGCGACCGGACATATCGATCGCAGCCTGCAACTGGTGCGCGACTGCGGTTGCAAATCGGGGCTGGTCTTCAATCCCGCCACACCGCTGGACTATCTCAAGTACGTGATGGATAAAGTGGATATGATCTTGTTGATGTCGGTGAATCCGGGGTTCGGCGGTCAAAGTTTTATTCCCGCCACGCTCAGCAAGTTGCGCGAAGCCAGAAAACTCATTGACGAAAGCGGTTATGCGATTCGCCTGGAAATCGACGGCGGCGTGAAAGTCGATAATATTCGCGAAATCGCCGAGGCCGGCGCGGATACTTTTGTCGCCGGCTCCGCGATTTTTAATACCAAGGACTACAAGGCAACCATCAACGCCATGCGCCAACAACTTGCGGAAGCCATAAAGTAACTGCAATGTTGTAAGGGAAAAGGGGACAGATCTATTTTTATTTCAGTTTGGGATTGATAGTCTATCCGCGTATGAAATAAAAAAAGATCTGTCCCCTTTTCCCTTGTCCCCTTTTCCCTAAACTCAGGCAGCGAATAATGAGTATCAGGAAACCAAAAATGATTTTGATCGATGTCGATGGCACCCTGGTGGATAGCGTGCCGGATCTGGCCTACTGCGTCGATGAAATGATGAAACGCATGGCGCTGCCCGCGCGTGGTATTGCCAAGGTGCGCAACTGGGTGGGTAATGGCGTGGACCGGCTGGTGCAGCGCGCGCTCATCGGCGGGCTTGATGGTCATCCCGATGAAGTTTTATTCGCCCAAGCGCTCCCCATATTTCTGGAGCTCTATACGGATAATGTCAGTAAGCGCAGTAAATTGTATGCCGGCGTGCGTGAAGGCCTGGACTACTTGAAAGCGCAGGGTTATCCATTGGGCTGCGTGACCAATAAGGCCGAACAATTTACCATCCCCTTGCTGAAGGACCTGGGTGTCTATGGGGATTTCAGCCTGGTGATCTGCGGCGACACGCTGCCGAAGAAAA
>DATCIR010000068.1:0-28743 GCA_036507695.1 Gammaproteobacteria bacterium | reverse complement strand
ACAAAATAAAACGGAGGGATTTTTTCGCAGGGCAAGGCGCGAGGAGGCGTCATAGCGGGGACTATGGCAACGACGAGCAACGCGGCCATGCGGAAAAAGCTGCCGTTTTATGTTTCGATATTTCTGGTTCGCGACACTAGTTGGGTCAGAAATTTCATAGCCAGAGGAACCGGATATGTGCGGTATTATCGGTATTGTTGCGAGAACCGGTGTGAACCAGATGCTTTATGACGGTTTGACGGTGCTGCAGCACCGCGGGCAAGATGCGGCGGGCATTGTCACCTGTGACGACGGCCGCTTGTATCTGCGCAAAAGTAATGGCCTGGTCCGCGATGTGTTTCGCACCAGTCACATGTTGCGGCTTAAGGGTAACATGGGCATCGGGCATGTGCGTTATCCAACCGCGGGCTGTTCTTCGTCCGCCGAAGCCCAGCCGTTTTATGTCAATTCTCCCTTCGGCATCAGCCTGGCCCATAATGGCAATCTGACCAATGCCAGCCAACTCAAAAATGACTTGTTCCGCGCTGACCGCCGTCACATCAATACCGATTCCGACTCCGAAGTTCTGTTGAATGTTTTTGCCCATGAGCTGCAGCGCACGGACAAACTCACGGTGGTCCCGGAAGATATTTTTAACGCGATCCGCGGCGTGCATCAGCGTTGCAAAGGCGCATACGCCGTGGTGGCCATGATTACCGGTTTTGGTATTGTCGGGTTCCGCGATCCGCATGGCATCCGCCCCATCGTGTTCGGTAAACGCAGCACGGAGCAAGGCGATGAATATGTCATGGCATCGGAAAGTGTTGCAATCCATTCATTGGGCTTCGAATTGATCCGGGATATCGCGCCCGGCGAAGCCGTATGTATCGATACTGACGGCAACATGTATGCGGAGCAGTGCGCCGCAAATCCGCTGCTAACGCCCTGTATCTTTGAACATGTCTATTTTGCGCGTCCCGATTCCATCATTGACAAGATTTCCGTGTACAAAGCCCGGTTGCGCATGGGTGAATACCTGGCGGATAAAATCCTGCGTGTATTTCCCAATCACGATATCGATGTGGTTATTCCGATTCCGGATACCAGCCGCACCTCCGCCTTGCCACTGGCGAACAAGCTCGGGGTTATCTACCGTGAGGGCTTTGTCAAAAACCGGTATATCGGCCGCACCTTTATCATGCCGGGCCAAAAGCAGCGCAAAAAATCCGTCCGGCAGAAACTGAACGCCATTGACCTGGAATTTAAAAATAAAAACGTGCTGTTGGTGGATGATTCCATTGTTAGAGGCACGACCTCAAAACAGATTATTCAAATGGCGCGCGAAGCCGGCGCCAGGAAGGTTTATTTTGCTTCCGCGGCGCCACCGGTGCGGTTTCCCAATGTCTATGGCATCGATATGCCGTCCGCTACTGAACTGGTCGGGCATGGACGTAACGATGAAGACATCGCCAAGGTTATTGGCGCGGACTGGCTGGTCTACCAGGAACTTGCGGATCTGGTAAAGGCGGCGCGCAAAGGCAATCCGGCCATAAAGGGTTTCGATACGTCGGTGTTTGACGGCCGTTATGTCACCGGCGATGTCACCCAACATTACCTGGATGATATCGAGAAATTGCGCAACGATGCCCAGCAGGAAAAAAGCCGCGCCACCGATAACGCCGTGATTGAATTGCATAATACGGCCTGAGGTAAATAACGGGCACTGCCTGGTTGACATTGATTTTCTGAATCACTACGCTTGGATAATTGATCGCGCCGATTTGACTTTCAGCTTGCGGGCGCCTAAAAAATACGGCTAAAGCGATCGGTAAAACCCGCTTTAGCTGCCGGTCCGCAGCGTATCAATCTGCCGGCCGGCAACGGGTAAAGCGGGTTTTTTTGCGCCCGCCAGATCGTGCAATTGCTACGACGTTCCTAAAAGGACAACGATGATGAATGATGGAAATAACGAGAACGGGTATGGGCTGGAAACATTGGCGGTGCGCGCGGGGCAGCACCGCAGCAATGAAGGTGAACAAAGCGAGCCGATCTTTGCCACATCCAGCTATGTTTTTCAGAGCGCCGCCCAGGCGGCGGCGCGCTTTTCCGGTGAAGAACCCGGTAATATTTACTCGCGCTTTACCAACCCCACCGTGCGGGTATTCGAAGAACGGCTCGCCGCGTTGGAAGGTGGGGCCAGTTGCGTCGCCACGGCGTCAGGGATGAGCGCGATACTGGCCACCTGCCTTGCGTTGCTGAAATCCGGCGAGCACATTGTGGCGTCGCGGGCTATTTTTGGCACCACGGTCTTGATGTTTACCAACTACCTGGCCAAGTTCGGCGTTGAAACCACGTTTGTTGATCTGGCGGATCTGAATGACTGGCAAGCCGCGATCAGGCCGAATACCCGCCTGTTGTTCTTGGAAACACCCGCCAATCCCTTGACCGTGATCGCGGATGTTCGCAAGCTCGCGTTGCTGGCCCATGATAAAAATTGTTTGCTGGCGGTTGATAATTGTTTATGCACCCCGGCGCTGCAGCGTCCGCTGGACCTCGGCGCCGACTTGGTGATTCATTCCGCCACCAAATACCTGGACGGGCAGGGGCGTTGTATTGGTGGCGCCGTGGTTGGGGACGCTGAGCGTGTCGGCAAGGATGTATTCGGCGTGATTCGTACCTGCGGTCCCAGCATGAGTCCGTTTAACGCCTGGGTGTTTCTTAAAGGATTGGAAACACTGGGTATTCGTATGCAGGCGCATAGCCGGAATGCCCTGGCGCTGGCGCAATGGCTGGAAGAGCAGGCAGTGGTTGAGAAAGTGTATTTTCCGGGGCTAAAGTCACATGCGCAGCATGAACTGGCCAGGCGGCAACAGTCTGATTTTGGCGGTATGCTGTCGTTTGAAGTCAGGGGCGGGAAAGAACAGGCCTGGCAGGTGGTGGATGCCACTCAATTGCTGTCGATTACGGCTAACCTGGGTGATACTAAAACCACGATTACCCACCCGGCAACAACCACCCATGGCAGGTTGACGCCGCAGGCGAGAGCGGAAGCCGGGATCAAGGATAATTTATTGCGCATTGCTGTTGGCCTTGAATCCATTGAAGATATCAAGGCGGATTTGTTCCGCGGACTCAGTAAACTCTAAAGCTGGTCTTTCGGCAAAGTATCCATGAAGCTTGAAAAAAAGGCAGGACATGAGTCCTGCCGGTAGTGCTTTACGAGGGGAAATTGTTCTAGTGAGTTTTGTTCAGGCGAACCTGCATGAGCTCGGCCTCGGATGTTCTGCCGACGCTTTTATAGAGCAATGCCAGTTCAGTTAACATCGCCGTCATCGCCGGATGACTGCCGCCGATCGTACTGTCAAGAATTTCCAGTGCCCGTTCATACAGCGGCAACGCTTTGGAAAAATAGGCTTGCGACGATTTATGCAGGTCGCTGATTTGTGAATTGAGTTCTACGGTGTCTGCTTTACCTTGTGAATCATCGTAGCTCACTTTCTGGATGGCCAGTTCTTCCTCTTCGTTGCGATCCATGCGGCCCTGGATGTGGTAAATATTTGCCAGGCTATATAACAACATCGCGACCTGAGGATGTGAAGGGCCAAACAGTTTTTCGGCAACGTTTACCGCTTCCGCATATGCCGGCTTGGCTTTTTCATAGTTGCTTTGCTTGACATACAGTGCGCCCAGATTAATCAGCGAGCGTGCTACTTCTGCGTGCACATTTCCATAAATTTGTTTACGGATCGCTAGGGAACGGTAATGCAAGCCTTCGGCAACATCCATTTTCCCGCTCGCCAAATACACATTGGCCAGGTTGTTCAGCGCATTCGCCACGTAAGGGTGAGCCGGACCGATTGTCTGCTCCCAGATTTCAATCGCCGTTTGGTAATTTTCAATGGCCTTTTTATATTCCAGTAAATCGTCATAAAGTACCGCCAGGTTATACAGTGACTGCGCAACCGACGCATCCGTGTCACCATTAGCCTGACGGCGGATATTTAACGCCCGCAAGTGATATTGTTCGGATACTTTGGGTTCATTGCCTTCAAAATAAACGTTGGCCAGGTTGGTCAGCACCACGGCAACATCGACATGAGTGGGACTTAACTGGTTTTCCAGTATGGTTAATGCCTTTAGCATTTGTTGTTTGGCGGTAGGAAGATCGCCCAGTGTTTCCGCGACGATACCCAGTTTCAACATGGAGTCCGCGGTATTGATGTGATTGGGGCCAAAGGAGGATTCAGCGAGTTCATATGCTGTACGCGCTGTTACCGCTGCCCGGGCGTAGCGGCCTTCTTCAAAGTGGTTCACAAATTCCACGGTTAAGTTATCCCAGATTTGTTCAGCAATGGCGGTGGTTTCATTGATGGCCTCGTTCTGCTGCGACGTGATAGATCTCAGGCCATTTTCCGTTGCTTTCACATAAGCATGTGCGTTGCCAACAAACACACTCATGCTGCCAAGACTTATGCTTCCAAGATAGAGGGCGGTTACAAGCAGTTTTCTACACATAACAATATTCCTTAATAAACACTTATTCGTGAAACCGGCGGGTTGGCAAAGACCAACAGGTGCTTCAACTCAAGGTCCGTTTGCTGAGAACGCCGGTTTAAAACCACAACGTGTTTTACTACTCCTCGCTATGGGGCTTCAGTTCAATTGTGATCTCTTTACTTTTGGTTGTCGGCCAAATTCGCGGGTTTCTTTAACGATAAGCGTCAGGAAAATCGAGCGATTTTGTCGACTTGAATTCAGGCAAACCACCAACGCTGTTGTAAGATAATGATAAATATGATAAATATATATGTGCATGCGTCACAGTTTGTTAGTGACAGGCTTAATACTTGAGCTTGCTGTCCGATATAGAAATAGCGCGTACCGGGCTATTCCGTGGAAAATAATGACTTTGCGTGGCGTTATTGGCTTGCGGTGGTTCAGTCAGTTGCGGGGATTGGTTTGTCGCTGAATGGGTAATTCACCGTTTTTTTAAAAACGCAAACCAGATTAAGTTTTAGAATTTGTTGAAGACGCAGAACAATGTCAGCATTAGAGAGCAAGCATATCGCACAGGGTAATCGCCCAGGTACGGTTCAGGAATTAGTGCAAGGTGTCGTAGGCTTGATTTCCCTTCCGGATGTCTGTGTGCGCGTCAAGGAAATGGTGGACAACCCCGAATGTTCCGCGGCGGATATCGGCAAAGTTGTCAGCCAGGACGCGGCATTGACCGCGCGCCTGTTGCGTATTGTAAACAGCGCCTTTTATCAGTTTCCCGCCAGGATTGAAACGGTATCCCGCGCCATTACCGTCGTTGGCAACCGTGAATTGAAAGACCTGGTGTTTGCCGCCACGGTGGCCGGTATTTTTGAAAAAGTCTCCAATGACTTGATAGACATTGAATCGTTTTGGCGTCATGCGGTTTATTGCGGCATTGTGTCACGAATCATCGCCAGGAAATCCCGTGTGTTACACAGCGAACGATTGTTTGTCGCCGGTTTGATGCATGATATTGGCCGGATGGTGATAGCCTTCAAGTTGCCGGACCAGTGCCGGGAAGTCCTGCGTTATCGGAAGGAGCATGGGGTGGAACTTCATGTCGCTGAGAATACTGTGCTTGGGTTTGATCACGCCCAGGTCGGCGCTGAACTGATGAAAGCATGGTCCTTGCCGCAAACCCATCAAACAGCGGCTTTACATCATCATAGTCCGGAAAAAGCCGGCGACTTTGTTCTGGAAGCGTCGATTGTGTATCTCGCCAATATCATTACGGAACTGGCCGAAGCCGGAACCAACGATCTGGAGATATTAAGCAGCGTGCCCAGAGACGTCTGGCAAATGACCAAGGTATCCATTGACGATATCGAGAATGTGTTAGTCGAGGCGCGGGATCAGTTTATCGATGCGCTTACTTTAATTCGCGCCCGGGAAGGCAAGTCCACGCATCACGTCGCCTGATCTATTTCACTAATAGTGTATAGCCTGCCTATAGCGTTTCAACTTGTACCTTGATGGATGGGGCATTTTTAATCTGTTGCAACAATAATTCCACCTGCTGATAGTCCCGGGTCGTCTGCCCTTCATTTACCCGTTGTAATATATCAGTAAGCATTTGATCCGCAGATTCCGTTTGTCTCTGCTCATATAAGTAACGGCAATAATCCGCCATAACGCGCAATTCCAGTCCCAGCGCGCTTTGGCGCCGCGCGGTGTGAAGCGCTTGGTTGAAACAGGCTTCGATGTCGTTAGTAGCCGTGGTTTTGCGTTGCCAGGTGATGACAGCCTTTAACCGGTACAATTCCGCCTGGAAAAAATGTTCATAATGCGTGTTCAGTTTGGAGATTGCCTTGTCAATGACGGTTTCGGCTTGTTCCCATTGGCCTGCTTTGATGTGCATGCGCGCCAGCAAGCTATGCATATATGTTAATGCCAGGCGGCTGCCGCGCTTGACATATTGATGCAATACGCTGGTGTATTGACTAATCAATTTATTATCGCCGGTCAGTTCGTGTTGGGCCCATATTTTTACCATGGCCGCCGTGTCATACCAGAACCAGAATTCGTATTTTTCACACAACCGCATGGTAGTTTCGGCCAGTTCCCCGGTTTTTTCGGCATTGCCCCGCAACTGATGAATCACCGCGGAAAAATAACTGGCGTAAACAATGCTGAAGGGATGGTTGATTTTTTTTGTGCGCGCCGCGGATTGATTGATAAGTTCCACGGCGCGGTCAGCATAACCCATCAACCAGGATACACACGCGGCGCTGCCTAAAGCGGCGGCCTGGGTATCGTGGCCATACACCGGCATCCGCTCTGAGGCCTGATCGGCTGCGTCGGATTTAATGGCGCGCGCGAGATGCTGTTCAGCGCTGGAAAAGTCACCCCGCCAGAATGACGTTGCCCCAAGCGCGCGTTGGGCTTCAAGAAGCTGGTCCGGTTTGGAGGTTTCGGCGGCAATGGTTTGCAGCTGCACCGCCAGGTCTTGCGCAGCGTCCAACTCCGCCCGCACCAGGTAAAATTCCCATAACCCGCACAGAATGGGGAACATAGCGCTGGATTTTCCGCTGTAACGGCTTAACTCATAGGCGCGGCCGTAGGCGCATTGCACTTCATCAGCCGCATAGCCGTTTAGCAGCATATACGCTAGGCCCCGGGACGCCTGGATCTGCAATTCGATTTCCGCGAGTTGGGGTGACTCGGGCAGATTTTTCAAAGCCTGCAGCGCGTTGTTCAGGTGGACGGTGGCGTCCGCATTGGCGGAGCGTTGGATGGCCATGCGGCCGGCGCGCATCCAGTATTGCATTGCGCTCTCGCAATCCCCCGCTTCATTACAGTGATGCGCCATGAGCTCGGGATTTTCCTGTATTTTTTCCGGAAACTGAGCCGCGAGAACCTCGGCGATTTTGCGGTGATATTTCTGCCGGGTTTTCTTCAATAGGGACTGGTACGCGACTTCATGCACCAGGGCATGACGGAAGGTATAGGAAGCCATGGGGGGCAAGCCGCGTTGATATAACAGTTCGTGAAAGACCAGATGCGCCAAATGCTGATCCAGGTTTTCATAGGAACTGCCGGTGACCGCGCTCAATAAACTGTGCGCGAACTCCCTGCCCAACGTGGCGCTCAGTTGCGCGAGCTCCTTGGCGGAACCCAGCTTGTCCAGGCGCGCCATCAGTGAATCCTGCAGGGTTGACGGGATCGCAAGGTTGGCGATCGGGCCGGCCAGTTCATAGCGTTCATGAGTCTCTTTTAACAAAGCCGACTCCAGAACCATTTTCGTCAATTCTTCCACGAAAAACGGCGTGCCGTCCGTCTTGCTGATAATTTCATTGAATACCGATATTGGTAAATCCTTGTTCTTGGCGATCCAACGCACCATGTGCCCGGACTGCTTGCGGGTCAACCGGTTGGTGGAGATATGGGTGATATGCGAACGCGGCGCCCACGGCGGGGTGAATTCCAGCCGGTAACTTAACAGCACAAAAATATTAGCCGTGGGCACCTGGTCGAGCAACAAGCCCAGCAATTCAATGGTGGTCGGATCGATCCAATGCAAATCCTCGATAATTATCACCACCATACGCTGTGCGGCCAGCCCCAGTACTACGCTTAGCAGAGCTTCCAGTATTTTTTGCTTGCGTTGTTGAGGGGTGACTTGCAAAGCGGGATAACGGTCCTTGGGCAGCGGGATTGACAGCAATTCGGCGAGCAGCGGCACGTTTTCCGATAGCGGCACGCCAAACGCGGTCAGCGGTGCTTCAAGTTGTTTTATTTTTTCGTCGTCAGTGGCGCATTTTTCCAGTTCCAGCACGCTATGCAATACATTAACGACACAATGCAGGAAACTGTTTTTATGGTAGGGTGAACCCCAGCATTCAAACAGGCAATTATTACCGTCGTCGGCCACTTCCCGCAACAACTGCACCAGCCGTGATTTGCCAATCCCGGCTTCGCCGCTGAGCAGCACTACTTGTCCTTGGCCGGTTTTTGCCTGTTCGAAGCGGTCAACGATCAGCGCGGACTCCTGTTCCCGGCCTATCAATGGAACCTGATTAAACGCGGCTTGTGCTGCGCCGGTTCTCGCCGATTGGGCCATCGAATTGACTTTGTACAAGGTGAATGGATGGCTGAATCCTTTGAGCTGATGTTCACCCAGCGCAACACACACGAACCTGGCTTGCGTCAGGCGGTAGGTGGCATTGCTTATGACCACGGAATCCGCTTCGGCCAGATCCTGCAGGCGGGCCGCCACATTGGGGGTCGTTCCCATGGCCAGTGAACGCTTGTCATCACTGCCGATTTCGCCGATAACGACCAGTCCGGTATGAACACCCACCCGGATGGATAGGCTGATGCCTTGTTCCCGGGATAATTGCTCGTTGAGGCCTCTGATATGCTCAATCAGTTCCAGGCCGGCTTGCACGGCCCGTATGGCGTCGTCTTCGTTTGCCTGTGGGTAACCAAAGTAGACCAGAATGCCGTCGCCCAGGTACTGCGCGATATGCCCCTGAAACCGGCCGACAACCTCCTGGCAGGTATCGCGATACTTGCCCATAATATCGCGCAAGTCTTCCGGGTCGACATGTTCGGATAACGCCGCGGAACCCACGACATCGCAAAACAGCACGGTTAACTGCCGCCGTTCCGCCTGCGGATGGGAGGCCAGCGCATCGGCCACGGCGGGCTTTTTATCATTGCCCAAGGCAGTGCTGGATTGCGCGGCCAGTGGTTTGCCGCAGTCGCCGCAAAATTTAAATCCCGGCGGGTTCTCGAATTGGCAGTGAGGACACAAGGGCGCCAGCGGCGTCGCGCATTGGCCGCAGAACTTCATGCCTTCCGGATTTGCAAATCCGCATTTTGTACACTGCATGGTGTTTTCGCCAAAATCACTAAAAGCAGGAAATCAGGAATTTTATATTATGATGTGCTTGGTAGCTGCGCTCAAGCAACAGCGATTTTACTTAATTATGCGGGTATCGCAATGGTAATAAATTTATTGACTCATAGTAATTTTGGAATCCGAAAAACCTGATGAATATCAATAGCTCGCACCAGCCGGCATTCGTCTCCATGTTCAAAGACGCGATTCAGGCAGTCAATGGCGCGCGCTGCACCGAGCGCTATCTACGGGAAAATCCGCTCATCGGCGATGTTTGTCTGTTAGCGATTGGAAAAGCCGCCTGCAGTATGGCCAGTGGCGCGCGCACTGTTTTGGGTGGGCAAATCAAACACAGCCTTGTCATCACCCACGCCGGTGGGCACCATCCGGCATTGCCGGGCTATGACGTACTGGAAGCCGGACATCCGTTGCCGGATGAAAGGAGCCTGGAAGCGGGGCGCCGGTTATTGAATCTGCTGCAGGCGCTACCGGAGGCCACAACGTTACTGTTCTTGATTTCCGGGGGCGCATCGGCATTGGTGGAGGTGTTGCCCGGGTCTTCGAGCATTGCCGAACTGAAAAATCTCAATGCGTGGTTACTGCAAAGCGGACTGCCTATTATGCGAATGAACGCGATTCGAAAACGGCTTTCCTGCATCAAAGGCGGGCGTTTGGCGCGACAGCTCGCGGGCCGTAGGACCACCGTGCTCTTGCTGTCGGATGTGCAGGGTGATGATCCCGCAGTGATCGGTTCGGGCTTATTGTTTCCCGCGGAGGTCTCCCCGGGCGCCATGCATGACGAAGCGCTGCCGGAATTTGTTCGCCACCTGTTGTTGCAGGCGCCGCCAATGCCGGACCGGAACGCGTCGTGTTTCAATAATATACAGTGGAAGATTATTGCCAGTATTCAGCAGGCAGTGCGCGCGGCTCAGCAATCGGCCGTGCACCACGGATACGCGCCGCTTGTGCATGAGGAGTATTTGCAGGGTGACGCGTCGCAATGCGGAGAGCGTATCGCACGGATCATGCGATCCCAACCGGGTAAGTTGCACCTGTGGGGCGGTGAAACCACGGTTAAGTTACCGGAAAATCCCGGCAAGGGCGGGCGCTGTCAAAGCCTGGCGTTAAGCGCCGCGATTACCCTTCAAAATGAAACCGGCTGGTGTTTGTTAGCCGCGGGAACCGATGGCCGTGATGGCGTGATGGATGCCGCGGGTGCCTGTGTCGATTCCGGCTCGCTGCTTCGGGCGCGGCAACAGCTGGGCCTTGGTTGTGATCCGGTGGACTATTTGCGCCGCGCCGACGCCGGCAGTTATTTTGCAGCGGCTGATAGTCTTGTTAAAACAGGGCCCACCGGCACCAATGTCGCTGACGTGGTGTTGGGGATCGCCAATAGCTGAAGACGATGGCGGATAACCGCCGGTAAATTACCAAGCCGGAGCTAATGCAATTCCTTTTTCGAATTTGCCGGTGCAAGGCTTATAAAATCCCTGTCGGTTGTGTTTTCCGTCTTTAAGATCGTATGGGTATGCGAGAGTTGTTCCTCGCTTAGTTCCTTAATTACCGCGTTAATATCCGTAACATCCAATAAGTGTTTTTCCTCGGCAAAACCGTGCAAAAATAACCGGCTGCAGAGTTGGTTGATCCGCCGTGGTATGCCGTCGCTGTTTTTGTGTATTAATGGGTAGACCTCGTGGGCGATTTGCGGGTCGTTGTGCCAGCCGGCGACGGACAACCGGCGTTGTATGTAGTGTTCTGATTCCTCCGCTGAAAGCGGCAACATGGCGGTTGCCACCGTAATTCTCTGGCGTAACTGTTCCATGCAGTTGGCGCCCAGCAAATCGTACAATTGCGGTTGCCCCACCAGAAAAATTTGCAGCAGCGGGCGGTTGCTGCATTCCAGGTTGGTCAATAACCGTAATTCTTCCATGGCGGATTCGCTCAGGTCCTGCGCTTCGTCGACAATGAGAATGGAGTGTTGATTCCGCCGCCGCCGGGTGGTTAAAAATTTCGTCAGCTGTTGTATGACGGTGGCTTTATCCGCTTTTTCAATCGGCAGATCGTAAGAGTAAGCGACCGAACGCAGCAGATCGTCCGCTTCCAGGCGGGTAGTTACCAAGGTGGTGACATTGAATTTTCCCGGGTCCAAATCCTTGATCAATTCCTTGATTAAGGTTGTTTTGCCGATGCCGGGTTTGCCGGTAATCAGCAGGAAGCCTTCACCGCGTTGCAGGGCGAAGCTCATGTAGGTTTTCGCTTTGAGGTAACTCGGGTGCGAATAACTGAAGCGCGGGTCCGGGTTCAATCCGAAGGGATCGGCATCGAGGTGATAGAAGTTTTCGTACATGGTCATTCGCCTATGCGCTTCGCGGTCGTTAATAGCACATGTTGCGGTTCGATCTGAGTGTTTTTATTCTAGATCAAATCCATTGTTGATCAAGTATATAGCAAATTATTTTCAGCATTGAATTGATCTGGATCCACATGGGTAAATTTTGCCACTTACGTAACGATATGCTTAAAAATACTTACGCTGATTTTATCAGCGTCACCTCCGCAAAAAGGATTGCGCGCCAACAGCAGAATTCACATTTTAACTGGCGATTTCCTTGTATCCTATCGTCGCGCCCTGCCCTTGAATCCAGGATATGGGTACGGGATAAAGAAGATCAAGGAGGTTGTTATGATTATTTGTCTTGCCGCGTTGCGTGAGCAGCTCATCGCGCAACAGCATATTCAGCACGATTTCGAAGCGGACGATCCCCGCAAGTGGAAACCCCTGTCGTTCCAACAACAAGAACAACGCGCCACGGAATTGCTGAACCAGTGGCAAGACAATGGCGCCGGCCCACACCAGTCCCCCACGTTAACTGACGCGCAACAGGCAATCGCCCAACACTGTGGCTTTCGTCAGTGGTCTGAATTGAAAACGCATACTGAGCAGGCGCATGCCGCTCAAGACGCTGTGCAATCAGGCCGTCCAACAGCGCTGGATTCCGGCCAGCGTACTTTGCACATCCGTTGCGGTACCGATATTAAAGAAGGACTCGCCAGCAGTGGTTTTGAAGGCGACTTTTTGTGCTTTGCCGATCCCTACGCGCATGGCCCGGTTCCGCAGCTCGCGACCCTGGATGAGTTTCTGAAAATCCGGGCCCGGTATATCAGTCAGTGGGGTATACCGCTTGAGGAGGTTATGTCGCGTTTGCAGGAAGAATACGGCGCGCTGGAACAAGCCAGAGACTATGAGCGTGTCATGCTGTGGTTTGAACACGATTCTCATGACCAATTAATTCTTGCCAAATTGCTGGATTATTTTTGTGATCCCGCTAATCGTCCGCAAGAATTGCAACAAATCAGTGTGACGCACTTTCCCGGAGTGAAGCGATTTAACGGCATTGGGCAGTTGCCGGCAGAAGCTTTGCGCCTGCTCTGGCGCCAGTTTACGCCGGTGACCGGCGCGCAATACAAACTAGGTCAACTTGCCTGGCGCGCCATTACTGCATCCTCACCGCAAGCATTGCTGGATCTTGCCAATAATGGTACGCCGGTCTTGCCTGCCATGGCGGTTGCTTTCCGGCGTCATTTGTTTGAGTTGCCGTCGATTGACAATGGATTAAGCCTCACCGAGCAATTAACCCTGCAAATACTGCACGACAAAGGCCCGATGACCGCGGCACGACTGTTTGGCTGGTACACTAATCATTATGAACCGTTAACGTTTTGTGGCGATATTGGCTACTGGGATATTCTTAATAGTCTGGCGATTGCCGAACATCCCGCGTTGAGTGTGCAAAAGCGGGGGGGAAACCCTGTTGATTGGCATGTACAGACAACCGCAATTGCAGAGCGTTTGCTTAACCAAGATGCTGATTGGCTCGAATTGAATTCAATTGAGCGCTGGGTGGGCGGCGTTCGCATCAGCTCAACAAAAGATAGTTCGTGGCGCATCGACAGGGAGACTTCCGTAGTGACAATTAAACAAGCACGATGAAATGATTTTTTTTACGCAAGTATTAATGAAGAAGCCGCAGTCCATGATGTGCTTATTGGGAAACGTATAAATCCGGTCCGATCCTGTGTGCGGAATCCACGGCATAGAGGGGTGAGAAACCGGGTATTTGGCTTCGGCGCTGTATTACTGGCATGGAATCCGCGGGCGGTTGTGAAGCGCTTGACCGCCGTTACCGGGGAACAAAAGCAGCAATCTATTTCTATATTGAAACGGACAATTCCGCGCCCATATTAACACCATAGACTGAATAGAGTGAGGCGTATGCGCTTATGACCCCTGCTGAATCAGCCTGGTCTGACTATCGAAACCAGTTGTTGGCGTTTATCCGCAGCAAAGTGAAATCCAATGACGATGCCGAAGATATTCTCCAAAATATCTTTGAGAAATTGCTTAAACAGTCAGCGGACATAGCGGTGCCGGAAAATATCGTCGCCTGGCTATACCGTGTTGCCCGTAACAGCATAGTTGATTATTACCGCTTGGATAAAAGGCACGACGAATTAGCGGAGGATCTGGCGCAGGAAATTTCCGAAACGGAAATTGTTCAGCAGCTTGCCGTGTGTGTCACGCCAATGATTGAGGCAATGCCCGACAATTACCGGCTTCCGCTATTGCTGTCGGACATCGGTGGAAAAAACCAAAAACAGGTGGCGGAGCAACTGGGGTTAAGCTTGCCGGCGTTGAAGTCGCGTATTTTAAGAGGCAGGGAAAAGCTGTATGACAGCATGCGGCGTTGCTGCGCGCTGGAGCGTGATGGTAATGGCAGTGTCGTTGATTTTAAACAAAAATCAACTGATTTTTGTGACGGCTGCGAAGGCGATAAATAAATGCATCCTTTTGTGAGGTGTTTCGTCTTTATTAAGTATCCATTCTGGTTGACTAGAAACACTTGCATCCGATGAGGAGAAATTTTATGAAACGCATTCATATTCATATCGCGGTAAAACAGCTGGCAGAGAATATACGGTTTTATTCCGCCTTGTTCGGCGTGCCGCCGACCGTGCAGCGGGAAGACTATGCCAAGTGGAAAATCGATGAGCCGGCGGTCAATTTCGCCATTTCCAACCGCGGGCAAAGCAGCGGGATTAATCATTTGGGAATCCAGGTGGATAACGACGGTGAACTGCAGGAAATCGATCAGCGCCTGAAAGCGGCGCAAATTGCCGCCACTAAACAGGACAACGCCGCGTGTTGTTATGCGCAATCCAATAAATATTGGGCGCTGGATCCGCAGGGTGTTGCCTGGGAGTCATTCCATACCTTGCATGAAATACCGGTTTTTGGCGGCGATATCCAGGTGAGCGAGCGTAAAAATCAAGCTGCCTGTTGTATCCCATTACCGGGGGATAAGATTCAGAACCCGGAATCGAAATGCTGTGGGGTAAATTCCGAAGGAGCCAGCGGCTGCTGTTAAGCAGTGTCACTTCGGCGATGCAGCGCGGCTGCTAACAGATGTGCGCAGGACAAAGCAGGTTGCTTTGCCTGCGCGCTAGAGTTTTTATAACGCATTGATATTACGGACGCAGGGAAGAATAACCTTGTTCCTGTAATTCCATGATCCGGGCAACGCCGGTTTGAACGGTGCCGGCACGCTCGACTAATTGAGGTTTCTTGCCAGTCTTTTCCGCGAATTTGTCCAAGGTATTGCCACATGCACTGAAGGTAATGTTTTGCCGCGCCGGGCTCTTGATGCGATAGGACTCTTTGCTTTTGGTAGTCAGCAGTCCGAGGCCGGGTGATTAGGCGACCACTTCAATAGTCACATTATCGATGCCGTACATTTTTTGCAGGCAAAACGCCGAGATCAGGGAAGGGCGGCAAATCACCCTCATCTCCGAAGCACAGAATATTCCCTCCGCGGTGGATCGGATATTACAAAGTGTAACCGGCGGCTGGTCTTATGTGGGGGTGTAGCCGGGTTTGAATATAACTTGGAGTCTGTCGGACTTAGGCGATCGTAATATCGTTGGCGAGATACACGTCCTGGATGGCGTTTAACAGCGTTACGCCTTCCGCCATGGGTTTTTGAAAGGCCTTGCGTCCCGAAATCAAGCCCATGCCGCCGGCGCGTTTGTTGATGACGGCAGTGCGAATCGCCTGATGTAAATCATCGCTGCCCGACGCACCGCCTGAATTAATCATGCCAACCCGTCCCATATAACAACAGGCTACCTGATAACGCACCAAGTCAATCGGGTGATCGGTCGTGAGTTCGTCATAGACTTTGGCATGGGTTTTACCGAAGTTAATTGCGGTGTAACCGCGGTTATTTTCCGCTTGTTTTTGTTTAATGATGTCCGCATCAATCGTGGCGGCCAGGTGGTTGGCTTGGCCGGTCAGGTCGGCCGAAATATGGTAATCGATGCCGTTGTGCTTAAAGGCGTTATTCCGCAAATATGCCCACAGCACGCAACCCATGCCCAGCTCATGCGCGTATTCAAAGGCTTCGCTGATTTCCTGAATCTGGCGCCGTGATTCTTCCGAGCCAAAATAGACGGTCGCGCCTACCGCCGCGGCGCCTATATCAAACGCCTGTTGCACGCTGGCAAACAGCGTCTGGTCGTAACGATTGGGATAGGTTAACAGTTCATTGTGGTTGAGTTTGACGATAAACGGAATTTTGTGTGCGTATCGCCGGGCTATTGAACTCAGTACGCCCAGGGTCGAGGCCACGGCGTTACATCCCCCCTCGATGGCCAGTTTAACGATATTAGCGGGATCAAAATACGCCGGGTTGGGCGCAAAGGACGCGCCGGCGGAATGTTCAACACCCTGGTCAACAGGTAAGATGGATAAATACCCTGTGCCTGCCAAACGGCCGTGCTGATACAATGCATTCAGGTTGCGCAGTGCGCCGGGCTTACGGTTCTTGTGGGTGGTGACGCGGTCGATGTAGTCAGGTCCCGGTGTATGCAGATTGTCTTTTGAAATGCCCCGGCATACGTGGCTTAACAGACCTTCCGCTTCTTTTCCGAGCTGTGCCTGGATATCGGTCATAACAGGTTCCTACTGTTGCGTGGCTATAGATTGCCAATGCGTGTGGATTTTGCATTGACATGCGTCATGTGTTTCGACGGATGATGGTGGCTATTTTTTGCGGCGGTTTTTACTGGGGTTTTTTAGCAATAAATTAACTATAACTATAAGTATTCAATTGTATACCACGGCGCGTAGCGGATTTTTACCGTATTGAAACAACTACTCTTATTCCTGTTATGTGGTTCGCTTGGCGTGATGTCACATGCTTCCGACCGGCGTCAATATCAACATGGCGTTGAGTTCGTGCCACTGCCCGATGGCAGTCATTGGTTGCTGTGGTCCAGTGCGCCCGGTGATCCGCCGGAGGGCGGTCAAAAAGTTATTTTGAAAGATGGCGGCAAATGTAACTATTTTACCCATAACATTTACTACTCGCGCATTGATCCGGCAAACCCGCGCATTGAAAAATACCCATTGATTGTTTTGCCGGAAGCGCAAGAGCCGGTGAGTGCGGCCATTTCCAAGGCCGGCGTTATTGCGGTCACGTTCGAGGACGGCTCCGATAGTGATATTGCAAACTGCGACGGTGTTATCCAGCAACGGTATCAATTGTTTGACCAAGCGCTGCGTCCTATTTCAGAAATCAATAAAGCCGCCATCAACGGCGCCCATTCCGGACATGTGGCCGCGGTTAATACGAACTTTGTCATGGTTTACGCGGAGGGATGGATTGACGGTGGGGGTGATGATAATGCGGGAACCGCTAATGATATTTACCTGGAGGTGATTGATGCGCACGGCGAACGCATTCATCATCGCGGGATCGCCGTTGACCAAGGATCTGTTCGCGATTGGTGGCCTCTGGTTGCCGGCTCGGATGAGCATGCCATGCTGGTATGGCAACGTTACGTCGATGATAGTGGCTATGCGAATTTGATGTACGCCGTGTATGCGCCATCTTCCAACAAGCTGATCAAGGAGGTTAGCTTACTAAAGGCTAACCTGGTTTATTACCATTACGATGTGCAATATCTGCCGACCATTAACCGGTTTCTGATTGTCGGAAATTATGTGGGCGATGCTCTGCTGCGCAGAGGCCGCAAACCGTTCCCCGTTGTTTCACCCAAGGTGTTCGCCTATTTGCTCGACGAGCAAGGCACTATCATAACGCAATGGGATGCGGATATGGCTTGTGAAACTTGCGCAAGGCATTTTAACTATTTAATGGTGCGTGAAAGCCAGCCTGCTATCCTTGCGGATCAAGGCCAGGATTTGGTGAAAGTACTATACCCCAGCAAACCCAAGGGCGTGCTCGATTTTGCGGTCAAGGCCTCAAGTATCGAATTACAGGATCACATCGGCGGTAATCATTACTGGTTTCCTTTGGGCGCTGATGGAATTTTTCTGGATGAAAGTACGGCGTATTTTGCCAATCTTACCCAGCGTGGCCTGAAGGCAATTACAGTGCCACTTAAATAGACGCTTCTTTATAGCTGCGAACGCCGCTTGAACCGTTGGTCCAGAATTATTGGGCGCCCTATTTGGCTTGAATCGTATCGCAAGGATACTGTTATAATCTGCAAAATACTCAATGTCCCATTCTGCTAACAAGGATATACGGTGTGAATCCAATAGTGATTTCGATAGGGTTGCTGATCTGCAGCAACGTTTTCATGACTTTCGCCTGGTATGCCCACCTCAAGGAACTCAACGACAAACCCTGGATAATCGCGGCCTTGATCAGCTGGGGCATCGCCTTGTTCGAATATCTGCTGCAGGTGCCAGCCAACCGTATTGGCTACACGGAACTAAATGTGGGGCAACTGAAAATTATGCAGGAAGTCATTACATTGAGTGTGTTTGTTCCGTTCTCTATATATTATATGAAAGAACCATTAAAGCTTGATTATCTGTGGGCTGCCTTGTGCCTGATGGGAGCGGTGTTTTTTATGTTTCGCGGCAAATTTGCCTGACCGGGCGTGGTGCACTTAATTTTGCCAACTCAGCAATACCTTGCGTTAACGGCGTTGGCCGTTTCACGCTATTTTAATTTACCAAGAACCAGTACGTTAACATGGCTGACTTGCCGGCAATGAGCCTTCTGCAAAAACTCTCACACTGGATCGACCGGAACATCCTCGAATTGGGGCGGGAAATGCGCCTTTCTTATCTGCCGCCATTAATGGTGTACGTGGCGGCGGGTGTGTCGGGGTTAACCGGAATTGTCGGGACTTTTTTCGTGAAGGAATATCTGGGCCTGCCGGCGGAATTTCTGGCGGCCCTGGGCTTCTGGGCGGGAATTCCCTGGGCCTTGAAGATGCCCCTGGGGCATTTAGTGGATCTGATCTGGCGCTTCAAGTCGGTCATGGTGTTTATCGGCGCGGGCATGATAGCCGTGAGTCTGCTGATCATGGTTGGCCTGTTATCCGATCCGGACAGCATGCGCGCGGTCATGTCCGCGGAAGCGTGGTTTGTGATTAGCGCCTTGCTGGCGCCGACCGGCTATGTGGTGCAAGATGTGGTGGCGGATGCCATGACGGTGGAAGCCGTGCCCCAGTATCGCGAAGACGGGCAAGCGATTGATAAAGACACCAAGCGGCTCATGCATACCACCATGCAGACGCTGGGGCGGGTGGCCATCATCGGCGGCGGGGTGTTGGTCGCACTGCTCAACGTTTATATGTTCAGAGGCGTGGAGGGCTTGGCAGAAGCGCAAAAGGTAAAAGTTTATACCGACATCTATCAGCTTGCCCTGTTGATCCCCGTTATTTCGGTGCTGGGTGTTTTGCTGGGATACTTTCTCAAATGGAAGGAATTACATCGCTTGCGCCAAAATGGAATTCAACGGGCCGACGCCTGGCGTATGATGAACGTGCAAGAAGCGCCGCCCGCGGCGAATTGGTGGATACTGGGCGGCAGCCTGGCGTTTGTGGTATTCACCTTAAGCATGGGCTTGGGCAATATCCGGTATAACCAGGAAATCATTTTCCTGGGCTCCCTGACAATAATTCTGTTTTTGATGTCGCGTTTGGTAAAGGTATTGGACGTGGATGCCCGCCGCACTCTGGTGGGCACCGCCGTCATTATTTTTATTTACCGCGCGACCCCGACCCCGGGACCCGGCGCAACCTGGTGGATGATCGACGAGCTGGGATTCGACCAGCAGTTTCTCTCGATTCTATCGTTGATTGGCGCTGCGTTGACGCTGTTCGGCATGTTTGTATTCCGGCGCTTCATGGCGGAAAAATCCATCGCCTATGTGGTAGTGTTTCTCACCATCGTGAGCACCTTTTTAACCTTGCCGATTGTTGGTATGTATTACGGCCTGCACGAATGGACCGCGGCGCATTCCGGCGGCGTAGTGGACGCGCGGTTCATCGCCTTGGTTGATACCGCGTTGGAATCCCCGCTGGGGCAAATCGCCATGATTCCCATGCTGGCCTGGATTGCCAATTCAGCGCCACCGCAGTTAAAAGCCACATTCTTTGCGGTGATGGCCTCGTTTACCAATCTGGCCTTGTCAGCCAGTCAATTGGGAACCAAATATGTCAATCAGATTTATACCGTTACCCGCGAGGTAAAGGATCCGCAGGCTGGCGTGGTGACTTTGCCTGCCAACTACGATGAATTGGGTGTCCTGTTAATTACCGTGACGCTATTGGTGCTTTCCTTGCCGCTGATCGCCGTCGTAATTGTCAAACAAACCCGGCTGCAAAGCGCGTAACGCCCGGTTGATTTTTCCCGCCTATTCTTAAAGTCATTACCTTTTCCGTCAGCTTATCGCCCCGCGATATTAACAACGGATATGTGCCGCTGGTGAACGTCCTGATCTATCAGCAATTCTTCCTTCCGCTGATAACTTCCTCCCAAAATTTGTTTTTGATATATGTTGAATTAGCAAATCCGTTAACTGGATCACGGACTTTTAAGTTATGATGTGCCTGTTTCACCACGCACCTTACTAATTGTGTAAGTCAGGTGACAAAATTATTCACATATCACTTCAAATTCGCGGTTACAAAAACTCCGTTTGGAGTACTGGTTAACAGCTTTTTTGTAACGGCATCATTTGTTTACCACCGGTGTGAGCTGCTTGGCATGTAACTTGTGAGGTATTGCTCACCTGTTGTGTGATCTATGAAATAATGCGAGGGAGTTATGAGTAGTTTGCAATTACGTTGTCTGAAAATATTCGGAGCTGGTTACGCGCCGTATCGCTGTGTATCCGGAATTATTCTGCTGGTTATTGTCATTGTGTTGTTGCCGGCCTGTAAGCAGGAAACCAGCCAGGCGCAGTCCGGTAACGCGGGGTCTGAGCTGCCAGCCGTGACAGAGCCCGTTACCCTGGATTCCGCCGGCGCTGTTGCGGCAGCGGATGCTCAGGCGGCCGCGGTGGAGCCGCTGGTCATACCCTTGATAGCGGGCCAGCACATGGAAGTTGGCACCATTACGGTTAGCAATACCGATACCAGTATTATCGTGGTATATGAAACCACGGGAGACTGGCGCATCACCGAAATTCACCTGGATGTGGCGCTGGATTACAGCGGTTTACACACCAACCGGTCGGGCAATCCCATTCCTGGTCAGTTTGATTATTCCACCTGTCATCCGCATCCGGTGTCGCAGGTTACCTATGTTATCGATGATCTTGAGTGGAGCGCCGGCATGCCCATTTACCTGGCAACCCATGCCGTGGTGGTATCGCAGCAAGATAACGAAACAGCCTGGGCGGGCGATCTGGATTTTCCGGGCAAGAATTGGGCGGTTTATTTTACCTATACCACGCAAGAACAAAGCGAAGATCAGCGGGGGCAATTACAGTTCGCACAAGCGATATATGAAACTGCTGAACTCGGTAGAGGCCGGCCTAACCTGGTGCACGTTGAAGTGCAGCGGGCAGGCGGCACCCAGGGTACTATTTCCGCCGGCTATAGAATTACCGGTGGTACAGCATCAATTGACGCTGACTATGCGCTTGAAAGCACTACCGGGGTGTTGGAATTTCTGGACGGTGAAACGTCAAAAGTAATTTCGATCATTATTTTTGATGATAATGAATACGAGCAACTCGAATCGCCCTATGAGACGATCGACCTGGTATTGGAGGATTCCTGTTGCCTGGGACCACAGCAGACAACCCAGGTGCGCATCTTCGATGACGAAGAGTTGAATTAATAGCCACAAAGGGAAATTGAAGCGGAAAGTCCGGTGCAGGCCTGATGCTGTTAGACGGCATCAGGCCTTAAGTTTTTCCAGCGGCGGTTTGAGCATGACAAACACCCATTGGTTACCGCCGCGTTTCGGTTTAGGATTCATAGGTGACCCCGCCATTCCGCCATTCTTCGGTACGAGACCTTGCCTGGGTTATGGCAAGTCCCAGTTTGCTGAGCGCAATGCCGGCTGTCGTATCGAATGACATTTGCCAAGCCATCTACCACGGCAACGTTGATTGGTTGCTGGAGTTGGATCATCAGCCGGATTTATTGATTTCAAAACTTAAAGAACACAATACTCGCCGTCTCGGTTATTACTTCGAGACATTGGTTGCGTTCTGGTTGCAGCAGCGAATTGCCGGCGAGTATTTTGCTTCGCAGGTTCGGGTGTACGACCAAAAACGCGTGCTGGGTGAGTTTGATTTTCTATTCACAACCCGTAGTGGTGATACGCTGCAGCATTGGGAGACTGCGGTAAAGTTTTATTTGTATTGTCCAACTGACCGTGAAATGCCTCATTGGTACGGGCCGAACGCGAAAGACCGGCTTGATATCAAACTGGACCGGGTATTCAATCACCAACTAACGCTGGGTTCGACCCCGCAAGGCAAAAGGCTGCTGGAACACTTGGGTTTTCAAAGTGTGAAGGCCCAGACCTTTTTCAAGGGTTATCTGTTCTATCCTATGAATAGTCAGCGGCAGCAAGCGCTGCCACAAGAATTACCAGATTACATCGCGCCCAACCACTTGCAAGGCTGGTGGACCCGGTTTAATCACCTGGAGTTGCCGGCAAGCGCGGCGGATCAGCGTTGGATGGTGCTACCCCGGCTGGAATGGCTGGCCTTAAAAGTTATCACACCGGAGCACGATGCCCGGTTGCTGGATCAGCAGGAACTGAAGGATTATCTGGCGCGGCATTTCGCGCACGGGCAGCAGTCCTTGCTGGTTGCTCAAATGGCCAGAATGGAATCCGGTGACTGGCAGGAATTATCCCGTGGATTTGTGGTGAGCGAACAATGGCCATCTGGGGCAGGCGAACCATCGCCGGTCTATCCACGCTAAAAATGTGAACCCGGTCCGGTTTTTCTGCCGCAAAGTTCTCTTAATCTGCCCAAACTGTTAATTTCGTCACACCCTATTGAGTAATAATCAGCCATGCTTTACACTGCGTCCGCCATAAACAAATGTGGCCGCGGTGAGTGATTGCCGTGGTTTCAGTGTTACGAATTAGCGCTGAACGATGCTGAGAATAAATGAGAAAATTCAAACGGAGTCAACAATGAATGCGTTTAAACTGGACTTAATGACGGTACTGGCAGTGTTTGTCATTTTGGCGGTTATTGTGACCATGATGCTGGGTTCGAACAAGAATGATAAGTTAAGTACCGGCGCTTACAGTCAACCTTATAGAGCGATTGGGTCCGCGGGCAATGCGGCGCCAGTCAGCGGCGCATCGTATCATCGCCGTGTATCGCAAACGGAAATGCCAGCATCGAAATTGGTCAGCAAAACCTGGCCGTAATTTTTCGATACCTAATTTTCAAAAATCTGAGTTTCAAAAACTTTTGTTCAATCAACCACAGTTCAAAAAAATCTCGTTCAGTAAACCTCAGTTCAGCCTGTCATTTGTTCAATAAACCTTAATTCAATAAACCTTAATTCAGTAAACCTTAATTCAATAAATCTTAGTTCAATAAATCTTAGTTCAATAAACCTTAGTTGAGCACCGTTACGCTAACGCGCGAATCCAGCGTTGATAGATTTTATCAGCGATGGAATTGAGCTGGCTGATTTTAGTTTCCAACCTGTCCAGGATTAATTCTCCCGATTGTATGCTGGCCGAAGGTGCGCGGAGTTCGTTGGCGTATTCGGTGGTCCACTCCTGTACCATGGATTCGGTCATTTCAACATGACATTGCAGTGCCAGGGTATTGCCGATGGCAAATGCCTGGTGGTGACAATACCGGCTCGACAGTAAAGAGTGTGCGCCATGCGGAATGGAAAACGTTTCTCCATGCCAGTGAAACGCCTCGAATTCATCGGGTAACCCGCTTAGCCAGTCTTCCGTAAGCGGATTAGGCTGTTTGGCAACCGGATGCCAGCCGATTTCTTTCACCGGGTTTTTGCTGACCGTTGCGCCCAGCGCTTTGGCAATCAATTGCCCGCCCAGGCAATGACCGAGCAACGGCATGTCGTATTTGACTGCTTGCCGGATTAGCGATAGCTCCTCGGCAATCCACGGCAGGTCATCATTAACACTCATGGGCCCGCCCATAAAAACCAGGGCGCAGTAGCCGCTGATCGATGGGGGTATATGGTCACCCTGGTCGATGCGGATCAGGGTGTGTGGGATTTGGTGTTGGTTAAGAAACTCCGCAAAGTAGCCGGGTCCTTCGCATTCCAGGTGACGGAAAATAGCAACGGGTTTCATGCAGAGGTTAATTCGGAATTAATTGCGCTTCATGCACGCCCGGTTTAAAGGGCATGCATGTTTTTTTCAATTAACGCGTAGGCGGAATGGTTGTGGATCGATTCGAAATTTTCCGACTAGACAATATAACCATCAATACGTTTGTCTTCGTTGAGTTTGACGGCAATGTCCCGCACCATGTCTTCCACGAATTTGGGGTTATTGTAGGCGCGCTCCGTCACAAATTTTTCATCGGGCCGTTTCAGCAGGCCATACAATTCACAGGACGCGGTTTGTTCCACGATGTCGATAATATCTTCAATCCAGACAAATTCATTGGTGCGGACCGTAACGGTCACGTGCGATCGTTGATTATGGGCGCCATAGTCCGAAATCTTTTTGGAACAGGGGCACAAGCTGGTCACGGGCACGAGCACTTTTAATATCGTGGATTTTTTACCTTTCTTGATTTCACCCAAAAAGGTGACATCGTAATCCATCAGGCTCTGCACGGCGGATACCGGCGCGGATTTATTGACGAAGTAGGGAAACGACATTTCGATATGTCCGGCTTCGGCTTCCAGGCGTTCGACCATTTCCGAGAGAATGTGCTTGAACGAACGCACCGAGATTTCACGTTCGTGCTGGTTTAGGATTTCCACGAAACGTGACATATGGGTGCCCTTGAAATTATGGGGCAGGTTCACGTACATATTAAAGTTAGCGATGGTATGTTGCTCGCCGCCGCTGCGGTCGCGCACCCGGATTGGGTGGCGGATATCCTTGATACCGACCTTGTTAATCGGCAATTTGCGCTTGTCCGCGCTGCTTTGGACATCAGCGATTTCAAGTTCGGTAACTTTTGAAGCGTCAGATTGTTTGTTCACGTAAATGCTGTCTCTTTTAATGCTGGTGCTCGGAGTAACTCACGCAGGCCCGATCCGTTTCCCACAACGTCACCGTGGTAACCCGAACCCGGCCGTTATTCAGTAGCTCCGCCACGCCGTTATAAATAAATGCCGCAAGGTTTTCCGCCGTTGGATTAATCTCATCAAATGGCTTGATCTCATTGAGATAACGGTGATCCAGTTCCGCGGTAACCTGCTTGGTCGCCTTTTTGATTTCCTTGAAATCAATGCCCATGCCGGCTTTGTCCAGGGCAGTGGCGATGACTTCAACTTCCACTTTCCAGTTGTGCCCGTGCATTTGGCTGCACGCGCCAGGGTAGTTCCGCAACGTATGCGCTGAGGCAAAATCGGTCACGATCTTTAATTTATAAGAAACTGCCATTAGTTGATCAAAATGCTAAGGTATTTTGTGAATTATCGCAAGCGTGCTGGCTTAAAAAGCTTTTAATGCCGCGCATTATACCAGAAGTGTCGAGTCCACAGGCAGTGAGACATTGTTCGCGGGTCCCCTGTTCAATAAAACGGTCAGGAATCCCTAGGTTCAATATGGGAATAGTGACATTCACCGACGCCAGGTATTCATTGATCGCGCTTCCGGCGCCACCGTGAATGGCATTTTCTTCTACGGTGACCAGGTAACGGTGGTTGCTGGCAAGGTGCAGTAATAGCTGTTCATCCAATGGTTTGATAAACCGCAAGTTGACCACGGTGGCCCCCAGTTTTTGGCCGGCGGCCATCGCGGCGGGCACCATGCTGCCCACCGCCACTATGGCAATGTCCTTACCGTTGAAAAGGGTCTGCGCCTTGCCGATGTCCAGGGCCTGCATGGCCGGTGCGACGCGGGCGCCGGGTCCCTTGCCACGGGGATAACGCACGGCACTGGGGCCGTTATACTGGAAACCCGTATACAGCATTTGCCGGCACTCATTCTCATCGGCCGGCGCCATAATGACCATGTTAGGAATGCAACGCATGAAACTCAAATCAAACGTGCCGGCATGGGTGGGGCCATCGGGGCCGACCAGCCCGGCGCGGTCAATCGCGAACAGCACGGGAAGATTTTGCAAAGCGACATCATGGATCAACTGGTCATAGGCGCGTTGTAAAAAGGTGGAATAAATCGCAACCACCGGTTTCAAGCCCTCGCAGGCCATGCCCGCGGCCAGGGTTACGCTGTGTTGTTCGGCGATACCCACATCAAAATAACGGTCCGGATAGGCATCGGAAAAACGCACCAGCCCGGAACCTTCGCGCATCGCGGGGGTAATGCCGATCAGGCGTTCATCCTGTGCCGCCATGTCGCAAATCCAGTCGCCGAACACCTGGGTGTACGTCGGGCCTGAGGTTTTATCGCTTGCCGCGGGTTTAAAAATCTCACCGGTCTCGGGATCGAACGTGGTAACACCGTGATACGCGCAGGGGTTGTCTTCCGCCGGTGCAAAACCTTTGCCTTTTTTCGTGACCACATGCAAAAACTGCGGGCCACTCATATGTTTTAAATTCTGCAGCGTGGTGACCAGGGTGTCGATGTCGTGGCCGTCTATCGGGCCGATATAGTTAAAGCCCAGTTCTTCAAACAAGGTGCCGGGCAGCACCATGCCCTTGGTATGTTCTTCCGCGCGCCGGGCCAATTCCCAGACCGTGGGCATTTTGCTCATGACCTTTTTACTGCCTTCTTTAGCCGCGGCATAAAGCCGGCTGGACAGCATCTTGGCCAGGTAGTTGGATAAGCCGCCGACGTTGGGTGAAATGGACATATCGTTGTCGTTGAGGATGACCAGCAGGTTGGCGTCCAATGTACCGGCATGATTCAGCGCTTCAAAGGCCATGCCCGCGGTCATGGCGCCATCGCCGATCACGGCAACCACCGCCCGCTGTTTATTCTCTTTTTGCGCGGCAATCGCCATGCCCAGGGCGGCGCTGATGGAGGTGCTGGAATGGCCGACACCGAAGGTGTCGTATTCGCTTTCGCTGCGGCTGGGAAAACCCTTGATGCCGTCCTGTTGCCGGATGGTATGCATTTGCCCGCGGCGGCCGGTGAGGATTTTGTGCGGATAGCTTTGATGCCCGACATCCCACACCAGGCGGTCGTCAGGTGTGTTAAACACATAATGCAGGGCAACCGTCAATTCGACCGTGCCTAATCCGGCCGCCAGGTGGCCGCCGGTTTTGCTGACTGTATGGATGAGAAACTGACGCACCTCGTCCGCCAGCTGGCGCAAATCCTTTTTCGTCAAGCGCCGCACATCCGCGGGCGAGTTAACGCCATCCAGTATGGATGGGGCGGGATTGCCGGGCGCGTCGGAATGTTTCATGGGCTGTCAGGTGAAAATGGGAAATAGCCGGAGAGTATATCAGCTTTGGCGGTTGATGATATAACGGGCGATTTCGCGTAGAAAATCAGCGTTTTTCCCCAACTTGCCCAGGCTCTCCAGCGCCTGGTTGACCAGCTCTTCCGCCATGGCCTTGGCTTTAACCAGGCCGATCAAACTGGGGTAGGTGGGTTTGTTGCGGGCCGCGTCCGCACCTTGGGTTTTTCCCAGCGTTGCAGTATCACTTTCCACGTCCAATATGTCGTCCCGGATCTGGAATGCCAGGCCGATGCAATTGGCGTAATGATCCAACCGGTCGATCACTTCCAGGTCCACATTGGCGCGGCTGAGCGCGGCAAGTTTAACGCTGGCGCGAATCAATGCGCCGGTTTTATGAATATGCATGTTTTCCAGCTCAAGCACAGTGAGTTCCTTGCCCACGGCCGCCAGGTCGATTGCCTGACCGCCTGCCATGCCTCGTGAACCGCTGGCGATGGCCAGGGTATCAATCATTTCGAGCCGGCGCTGCGCATCGGGCACCATGGTTTCATCATGGGCCAGAATATGAAATGCCAGCGATTGCAAGGCATCACCGGCTAACACCGCGGTGGCTTCGTCGTATTTGATGTGGCAAGTGGGCACACCACGGCGCAACTCGTCGTTGTCCATGGCGGGCAGATCGTCGTGCACCAAGGAATACACGTGAATAAGCTCCACCGCGCAAGCGGGTCCGTCCAGTTGTGGTTCAGGAATGGCGAGCGCGGCGCCGGTTGCATAGACCAGAATGGGGCGTATGCGTTTGCCGCCGTTTAACGTGGCATACCGCATGGCCTCATGCAGCCGTTCCGGCGTGACCGCCGGTGAAGGCAACCATTGCGCCAGTGCGTGTTCCACCCGTTGGCGGCGTGTTTGCATGAAATAAGACAGGCTCACGGTGTTATCTCAATTTTTGTTTCAATGATTATTTCAATAATCAGGTTCTTAACTGCCGTTTAAACCCAAACTGCCATGTCAAAAACGGTCAATGTAAATTCAATGGTAAATGTAAATTGTAAATAAAGGTATAGCGGTAGCTTAGAGAACGGATTGCTACTCAGGTTGATCAAGGTCATCCACGTCAACGATTTCATCACCTTGTTTTTTCTCAATCAGCATTTGAATTTTTTGCTCGGCTTCTTGCAGCGCTTGCTGGCAGGCTCGGGTCAGCTCAATGCCGCGTTCAAATTTTTTCAGTGAGTCCTCCAGGCTGATATCACCCCGTTCCATTTCTTCCACCAGCGCTTCCAGCTCCGCAATAGCGGCTTCGAAATTGATCGATTTACGGATTTTTTTAGCCACGGGTGATTGCCTCAGCGGTTTTTTTATTGGGGTGGTTATTACTCTCTTTACCTGGATAAAGAGGCGAGATAAGTTACCGCAGAGACGCCGTGTGGTCAAATGCGCGTCCGCGGGATTTTGCCGAAGAGTCAGTTTTAAACGAATTAGTAACTACTCACCCCGTGTGCAGCATAGGTTAAAGCGGTGCGGGTGTCTCCTGCCGGGGGCGTC
>DATCIR010000067.1:0-19775 GCA_036507695.1 Gammaproteobacteria bacterium | reverse complement strand
CCTACAGGGACGTACTTGTGGCGTCCCCCGGTAGGAGACGAGACACCGGCGCCGCCCACGGGTGAGTAGTTACAAAACTAGATCGTAAAGTCCTTTAGTTTTTTCTTCACGGCTACATTTTTTAATGTGACATATTGCGGCAAACCATTTTTATAAGGTGGATAGTCTTCGCCCTTGATCAACGGCTCCAGATACTCCCGGCATTTCTGAGTAATGTGAAAGCCGTCCTTGGTGATATAGTTCTCCGGCATAAATTTTTCCACATTGGCCACTTTCGACAGGTCCGCTTCACCGATCGCCCATTTATACGGTTTACTGGATTTGCGCACGATCGCCGGCATCACCGCGTTTTTACCTTTCAGGGCGAATTCCACGGCCGCCTTGCCCACGGCGTACGCCTGGTCCACATCGGTCTTGGATGCGATATGGCGCGCGGCCCGCTGCAAGTAATCCGCTACCGCCCAGTGATACTTATACCCCAGTTTGGATTTAATCAGGTTAGCGATGACCGGCGCCACCCCGCCCAGTTGCGCATGGCCAAACGCATCCTTGCCGCCGGCTTCCGCCAGAAATTGCCCTTCCTGATTGCGCACGCCTTCTGAAACCACCAGTGCGCAATAGCCGAATTTCTTGACGGTCTTGTCGACCTTGTCGAGAAATTTTGCCTCGTCGAACCGCACTTCAGGAAACAGAATAATATGCGGCGCATCGCCATCCTTTTCCGCGGCCAGGCCACCGGCGGCCGCGATCCATCCGGCATGACGGCCCATCACTTCCAGCACAAAGATCTTGGTGGATGTTTTTGCCATGGATGCCACATCAAAGGCGGCTTCACGAATCGATACCGCGACATACTTGGCCACCGAGCCAAAGCCCGGACAGTTATCGGTAATGGGCAGGTCATTATCCACCGTCTTTGGCACATGAATCGCCTGAATGGGATAACCCATGGCTTCGGAAATTTGTGACACCTTATGGCAGGTATCCGCTGAATCACCACCGCCGTTATAAAAAAAGTAGCCGATGTTATGGGCTTCGAATACCTCGATCAACCGCGCGTATTCACGTTGGTTCTGCTCCAGGCCTTTCAATTTATAGCGGCAGGAACCAAATGCGCCCGATGGCGTGTAGCGCAGCGCCGCGATGGACTTTGCCGACTCTTTCGTGGTGTCGATCAGGTCCTCCGTCAATGCGCCAATAATACCATTGCGCCCCGCATATACTTTGCCGATTTTGTTTTTGTGCTTACGCGCCGTTTCTATCACGCCGCACGCACTTGCATTAATAACCGCGGTAACCCCGCCTGATTGCGCATAAAGTGCATTCTTTTTAGCCATTACTTTCCCTCCATTTGCTTATTGCTAATAACAGCAAGCTATCTGAATTAAAAAACTTAACGTCAAATTGCTTCGAAATTCGTTTTGGATTGATCCAAGAATGTGAAAACGGATGTTAACAAAATTTGGCGAAAAAAGATTTCAAATTCCCAAAAAGCGGGCAAGCTGCATAAAATTTTTAATGGATGGCCCGCATGGCATCATTTAACGCAGCAACCTTGGCTTTATCACAACGCCAATCCGCCGTTATTACGTCACAGTCACTATCACCACGCACATTCATCACAATCTTTTTTCCGCAAATAATCTCATCTTGTCAGCTTGCCGGGCATTTTTTTCCAGAGCAACGCAAAAAATTTTGCGTTATGCATAAATATTTGCTAATACTTTATTCAATAATTATTGACTTGGACATATTTTTAAGAGTAGCTTTACAGTTTTTTAGATCTCAGTACAATGGCGGCAGAAAAATCGGCGCCACAAAAACGGCAGAGATGATGGTTGTTGTGATGATGGTTGTAGTAACAATGACGGTAGTAA
Source organism: Gammaproteobacteria bacterium (assembly GCA_036507695.1). Taxonomy (GTDB): domain Bacteria; phylum Pseudomonadota; class Gammaproteobacteria; order SZUA-152; family SZUA-152; genus JAKEGK01. The sequence continues at coordinate 17,898 of DATCIR010000067.1, read as the reverse complement.
CAATGCCTGAAAGACAATGGCTGAAGTAAAAGCAGCAGTGAAAGTAATAGAGGTAGCCATATGAGAATCGTACTAGTCGGAGCACCTGGTTCAGGCAAAGGAACACAGGCCAAAATGCTCGTCGAAAAGTACGGAGTACCCCAGATCTCCACCGGCGACCTGCTTCGCGAAGCAGTCGCCGCCAAGACTCCGCTGGGATTGCAAGCCAAGGCGGCAATGGACGCAGGCCAGCTGGTTTCAGATCAAATCGTTCTGAATATGATTGAGGAACGCTTACATGATCCCGACACACAAAACGGCTTTATCCTCGATGGTTTTCCCCGCAATATTCCCCAGGCAGACGCACTCGACGTGATGCTTGGCCGGTTACATAAGCCATTACAGGGCGCGATTTTAATTGATGTCGATTTCGATTTATTGATGCAGCGCATTACCGGAAGACGAACTTGCGTTTCATGCGGCGCGGTTTATAACATCTACACATCCCCATCCAAGCTTGAAGACCATTGCGATCAGTGCGGAGGAAACCTGCACCACCGGGCGGATGACAATGAAGAAACGATTTCCAACCGTCTGCGCGTCTATGAAATGCAGACTGCACCGCTTATTGCATACTATACTAATCAAAATAAGCAATATACTTTGGAAGGCAGCGGCGATATAGAGGAAATTTTTGAAGGTTTATGTAACATTATCGACTCATTACCACTCTCACCACCACAAAAGGAGGGCATCGAGACCGCAATTTCAATGGACGAATCAGAAATTAAAACTACAATTATGGAAAATCATCAAGAATTGACTACATTTGGTGATAAATCCAAAGAAAAAGCTAAAGAAACTGCAGTAACTTCCGAAAAGAAGGCGAAAGAAGCACCCAAAACATCTGTTAAACGTACTACTAGTAGTACCAAACGTAAGATAAAGGAGGCCACAACCATGGCAGCGAAGAAAAAAGCAACTACCGCAGTAAAAGCGACAAAGAAAAAGGCAGCGAAGAAAAAGGGCGGACCCAAGAAGAAAGCCGCCAAGAAAAAAGCAGCGAAGAAAAAAGCTGCTCCTAAAAAGAAAAAAGCCGCCAAGAAACGTAAGTAATCCGCCGATTACCCCGGCATAGGGGTATGAAGCCAATTACTACTTTCAAGTTAAGGGTGTACCTCGGTACGCCCTTAATTTTTCCACCCCCTCCTTGTTTTTATTTTTGCCAATTACTCATTTTGCAGTATCCTTAAGTTTAAGACGCACCGCATGCGGTGTAAAATCGATGAATTGAGCGCGTATTCCCCGAAAGGAGAACATTCCCTTGTCCAATTTTGACCGTAGCAAACGATCCATGCCCGCAATTCGCATGCGCCGCATGCGCCGCGATGACTTCAGCCGGCGCCTGATGCGCGAGTCACAACTCACCGTTGATGACCTGATCTACCCCATGTTTGTCATCGAAGGCAAAGGCCAACGGGAACAAGTAACCTCTATGCCCGGTATCGAACGGGTCAGTATCGACGAATTGTTGAAAGAAGCGGAGCAACTGGTGCAGTTGGGCGTGCCCGCGGTTGCTTTGTTTCCTGTCGCCGGTGATGACAAAAAGTCAGAAGACGCCCGCGAAGCCTATAACCCGGAAGGCCTGGCGCAACGCGCGGTTCGAGCACTTAAACAGGCGCACCCGGCGCTAGGCGTTATTACCGATGTTGCGTTGGACCCGTTTACCACCCATGGCCAGGACGGATTGATCAACGATAGCGGTTATGTATTGAATGATGAAACCGTGGAGGTTCTCATTAGACAGGCGCTGTCCCATGCGCAGGCGGGCGCCGACATCGTGGCGCCCTCCGATATGATGGATGGCCGCATAGGCGCGATTCGCAACGCGCTGGAAAAAAATCACTACATCCACACGCGCATCCTCGCCTATTCCGCAAAATACGCTTCGAGTTATTACGGTCCGTTTCGCGACGCGGTCGGCTCAGCGGCAAACCTGGGCACGGGCAACAAGTACACCTATCAAATGGACCCGGCCAATAGCAATGAGGCCTTGTGGGAAGTGGCACTGGACCTGGAAGAAGGCGCGGATATGGTCATGGTGAAACCCGGCATGCCCTACCTCGACATTGTGTACCGGGTAAAACAACAATTTGGCGTTCCGACCTATGCCTACCAGGTCAGTGGCGAATACGCCATGTTAAAAGCCGCGTCCCAAAATGGCTGGTTAAACGAAAAGGCCGTGGTAATGGAAGCCTTGTTGGGATTCAAGCGCGCGGGCGCCGATGGCATTTTGACGTATTATGCCAAAACCGTTGCCCAGTGGTTGAATGAACGAGGTTAAGCCATTCAATGCATGATATCCCCCAGTAAAAGGAGACCGATAAATGGCACCCAGCATGATATCCAGTTTATTCGGACGTTCGCCCGTGAAACCGCTGCAGAATCATATGCACGCCGCGCATCAATGCGTGATGCAATTGATTCCGTTTTTCGATGCTGTCCTGGCTAAAGATTGGGATAAAGTCAGCCGGTTACAGAAGGAAATTTCCGACCTGGAAAACCAGGCGGATAAATTAAAACGCGAATTGCGCCTGCAATTGCCCAACAGCCTGTTAATGCCGGTATCGCGCCGGGACCTGCTCGAAGTGCTGGCCATGCAGGACAAGGTCGCCAACAAGGCAAAAGACATCGCGGGGCTCATTACCGGCCGCAAAATGCGATTTCCCGCCGCCATCGCGGGCACGCTCAAACAATATATCCAGCGCTCGGTCGATGCATCGAAACAGGCCTGCGATACCATTGATGAGTTTGACGAGCTGGTGGAAACGGGATTCAGCGGCAAAGAATTGAAAATCGTGGAAACCATGATCAACACCTTGGATGAGATCGAAGGCGATACCGACAATATTCAGATTCAAATCCGCGCTGAGATTTACAAATTGGAAAAAGAATTGCCGCCCATCGATGTTATTTTCATTTATAAAATCATCGACTGGATCGGGGAGCTGGCCGACCGGGCGCAACGCGTTGGCAGCCGGTTGGAATTAATGCTGGCCCGTTGACATAACTGATCATAACAACAAGGCACCACAGAAAATAATAACGGGGCGGCACTGCGGCTAGCCCAAATCCGCCCCTGATAACAAAAAGGTTCACCCTTCATGGATTTTGGCAGCACCTATATCGTTTTAGCATGTGTATTTGGTTTGTTTATGGCGTGGGGCGTCGGGGCGAATGACGTTGCCAATGCCATGGGAACATCGGTTGGTTCCGGTGCGGTCACCATCAAACAAGCCGTTATCATCGCGGCTATTTTCGAATTCGCCGGCGCCTTTCTTGCCGGCGGCCAGGTTACCGCCACCATACGCCAGGGCATGATTGATGCTCAGCTGGCGGCCGGCAACCCGGAACTACTGATCTGGGGTATGCTGGCATCCTTGCTGGCGGCGGCGATTTGGCTGTTTATCGCGTCAAGACTGGGCTGGCCGGTGTCCACCACCCACTCCATCGTCGGCGCGATCGTGGGATTCGCCATAGTCGGGCTCGGCGTTGAGGCCGTTCAATGGGGCAAAGTCGGTTCGATTGCCATGAGCTGGGTGGTGTCGCCCCTTATGGCGGGCAGCATTGCTTTTGCATTGTTTATCAGCGTTCAGCGCCTGATTCTGGCCGCAGACAATCCCTTGCAAAACGCCAAACGTTACGTGCCGGTCTATATGTTTATCGTGGGTTTTATTATCGCCCTGGTGACCCTATTCAAAGGGCTGCAGCATGTTGGCATCAATCTTACGTCAACCCAGAACTACGGCCTGGCGGCGATTGTCGGGCTGGCAGTCATGTTAGTTGGCATCGTGTTGATCAAGCGATTGAAATTCGATCCCAAAGCGGACCGGGAATTTCATTTCGCCAATGTCGAGAAAGTCTTTGGTATTCTCATGATCGCCACCGCCTGCGCAATGGCGTTCGCACACGGCTCCAATGATGTCGCGAACGCCATTGGCCCTTTGGCCGCGGTGGTGGGCATTGTCGAAAGCGGCGGCCATGTAACCCAAAAGTCCGCGCTGCCGGTTTGGGTGCTGATCTTGGGTGGAGCCGGTATCGTCATTGGCCTGCTGACCTACGGACAAAGAGTAATAGCCACGATTGGCACCGGCATTACTCAACTCACCCCCAGCCGGGGATTTGCGGCAACACTGGCCGCGGCGTCTACCGTGGTGTTGGCGTCTGGCACCGGACTGCCGATTTCGACGACCCATACACTGGTTGGCGCGATTTTAGGGGTCGGTCTGGCGCGCGGTATCGCGGCCTTGAATTTAAAAGTTATCCGCGCCATTTTCATGTCATGGATTATTACCTTGCCGGCGGGGGCGATTTTATCTATTGTATTTTTTCTTTTACTCAAAGCCTGGTTTGAGCCAGCATGACGCTATCACCGTATGTCAGACCTATTCGACTTTGATCGCGCTCCGGACGAATACGCCGTCATGGGCAATCCGATCGCGCACAGCAAGTCACCCCAGATTCATGCCATGTTCGCGGAACAAACCCGGCAAAACATTCGTTATCGCGCCATCCAGGTTGATCCGGGCGGGCTGGCGCAGGCGGTAGGAAATTTTTTTGCCAGTGGCGGCAAAGGATTGAATATTACCGTGCCCTTTAAGCAGGACGCCTGGCATCTGGCGAATGAACTCAGCGACACGGCGCATCTGGCCGGTGCGGTCAACACCCTGAAACCCAGCGCGGACGGCGGTTTGTTTGGCGATAACACCGATGGCATTGGACTGGTCCGTGACCTGGTGCAGAATCTTGGCGTCACGCTCGAAGACAAAAAGCTGTTGTTGGTGGGCGCCGGTGGCGCCGCGCGTGGCGTCATCGCCCCGCTGCTTGAGCGCGAGCCGCGCCAGCTGACCATCGTCAATCGCACCATGGACCGGGCCCACGAACTCGTGCAGCACTTTGCGGGCATCGGTAGATTGGATGCCAAAAGCTTTTCAGCGCTCGACGGTGAACATTTTGACGTGGTCATCAACGCCACATCCGCCAGCCTGCAGGGCGATTTACCGCCGCTGCCTGTTTCCACGCTGATTCATGCGCAGCTGGTCTATGACATGATGTATGGCCGTGAACCCACGCTCTTCTTGCAGTGGGCCGGGCGACAGGGCTCAGCTGACGTGAGCGATGGGCTGGGCATGTTGGTGGAACAGGCCGCGGAGTCATTTTTTATCTGGCGTAGCGTGAAACCGGACACGGCGCCGGTCATTCAGCGCCTGCGTGCCGGTTTTAACCATCACACTACCGCTACCTAGCGGAAAATCTACGCCGCTCCGTTACGCGGCGGTTATACGCGGTCACGGCATAGAGGTTTTTATGCTGGTTACGCCGCCGCTCATTGCGGTGATCGCGGTTGGCATATTCACGAGCGCGCAGCGAACGTCCCCGGAAGGTGAGCTGATTGAGATGACGCAACACGCGCCTGGCGACAGTGTCAGGCTGAATAACGGCGTGCGCATAGCAGATGGATTGATCGCCCAATTTTTTTACGACGATTTCGAACTCGCTATAAGCAGTTTTATTTTTCCGTTTAACGATCCGTTGGAAAAAATCCCTGAGGTTATAGGGAAACAAACCATAGCGGATAACTTTCTTGAGTTCGGTGGTTCCCAGATGTTCGGGTAAATTACTGATATAAATATCCATACAAGCCCCCTATCATTCGATGTTTCAAGAGCTGCTTGTTGATTTACTGCTTGCCGACTACATCAACGCAGCATACAACGCCAGAGATTATGCCTTATTATTGTGACGCATCTTTGAAGCTATTATGGATTTGCTATTGTAGATAGCGGTTTTTCAGTTTTTTATAATGAACTGCGGAATAATCAATCCAGGCCCGCTCTTCACCGGTGAGCGGACGGAGTTTTTTGGCCGGACTGCCGAGATACAGAAAGCCGCTTTCCAGTTCCTTGCCCGGCGAAACCAAACTGCCGGCCCCCAGCAACACGTGCGAATGCACGACGGCACCGTCCATGATAGTACTTCCCATGCCAATCAGGCAACTGTCTTCAACGCTGCACCCATGTAGGATAACTCTATGTCCCACTGTCACATTATTGCCTACGTAGAGCGAGAAACCTTCCGGATGGTTCTGATGTGGGTGAGTAACGTGCAAAATTGAGCCGTCCTGGATGTTGGTGTGACGGCCGATGACAATCTTATTCACATCCCCGCGGATCACGGTCATCGGCCAAATCGAGCAATGCTCGCCAATGGTCACGTCGCCGATGACCAAGGCGCTGGCGTCGATATATGCCGAATCGGCAATAACGGGAAGAATTCCTTGAAAAGACCGGATTGTCATAATTGGCCGCTCGATGGTGGTTAACGCAGGGTGACCAGCTCTTCGGCGCTGGTGGGATGTATGGCAACCGTGTTGTCAAAATCAGCCTTGCTGGCGCCCATGTTGATCGCCACGGCGAAGCCCTGCAACATTTCATCCGCGCCGGCGCCGATGATGTGGCAACCCACAATTTTTTCTTCTTCGCCAACCGTCACCAGCTTCATGGCGGTTTTAGGTTGATGCCGGGTGAAAGCATAGGCCATGGGGGTAAACAGGGTTTGATAAGCCTTGACCGTATCATTGCCAAACTTTTTGCGCGCCTCGTCTTCACTCAAGCCGATGGTCCCGGCGGGCGGATGACTGAAAATCACGGTGGGAATATTTTCGTAATCGAGGTGACGATCCGTTTGGCCGTTGAAAATCCGGTCCGCCAGGCGGCGGCCGGCGGCGACCGCAACCGGCGTCAAAGGGACTTTGTTGGTCACATCACCCAGCGCATAAATGCCGGGTATATTGGTATTTTGATACTCATCCACCTGGATGGCGCCACTCGCAGTGAGCGCCACACCGGCCGCTTCCAGGTTCAAGCCCGCGGTGTTGGGCGTACGCCCGATAGCCCATAGCAGGCTGTCAAATCCGTCGTAGTGCCGGTTGTTGTTGCAGCTGAGGTGAATGTTGTTATCACCGGTTTTTGTGACACTCTCCACCGTGGTATTGGTAATCACATTGATACCGCTCGATAGCAGTTCTTTCATCAGCACGTCGCGCAGCATGATATCAAAGTGGCTCAGCACATAATGCCCCCTGACCAGCAACGTCACCTCAGAGCCCAGGGCGTTCAACACACCGGCGAGTTCCACCGCCACATAGCCGGACCCGGCAATGGCAACTCTCTTGGGCTGTTCCTGCAGGGCAAAAAAACCATCGGACGTCATGCCAATATCCCCGCCCGGTATCGCGGGAACCACCGGCGTGCCGCCCGGCGCGACCGCAATGTGTGGCGCGGAATAGGTTTCACCATTCACAACCAGTGTATTGACGTCTACAAAGCGCGCAGAGCCCGTAATTTCGTCGATTTTGTTTTCCTTGAGATAACCGTGGTACCAGTTGTTAATGCCTGCAATATAGCTTTGGCGGCTTTTGATGAGCTTTTGCCAATTAAATCCGTTTACGGATATCTCAAAACCATAATCCGCGGCGTTTTTTAATGCGTAAGCCATGTCGGAGGCATACCACATGACTTTTTTGGGAACACATCCGGCGTTGACGCAAGTGCCACCCAACAATCCTTGTTCTATCACGGCACAACGGCCGCCATAGTGCGCGGCCCGTTCCGCGACTGACAAGCCACCGCTGCCACCGCCGATGGCGATCAAATCGTAATATTTGCTCATGAGGAAAATATTTCCATTAGACTATTTTATGGATTGTGAATGATATCCACTTTCAAAACCGCGCCTTCCGTTCTGCTCACTTTCACTTTGCTGCCCGCGCTACAATCCTCACCTTCGATTTTCCACATGCTGTCATCCACTTTGATTTTGCCGCTGCCGTTCACAATGGGTTCAACCAAGGTAAAAACACGCCCGACATATTGTTCCCCGCGCTTGTTCAACGTAGGTTGGTCGGACTGTGCCGGATGGCGGTTAAGGTAACTGCGCCATACTACGATACTCACTACCGATACCACGGCGAACAAAATCAGCTGGTATTGCCACATGATGCTAGGCGCCACGGCCAGGATCAAGCCCACCAAGCCAGCCGCGATCCCCATCCACAGAAAAAACACCCCCGGTAAAAACAATTCAAGAATTATCAATATGATGCCAAGCACCCACCAATGCCAGAAATTCAGTTGTTCCAGTATCACTTCAGGCTCCTTGCTTATTCATGGCTTGTTTGGCCAGTTCCGCGACGCCACCGATCGCGCCGATGACACCCGATGCTTCCAGCGGCATGAATATAAGTTTTGCATTCGTGGAAGTGGCGATTTTTTCCAGGGATTGCACGTAGCGCGTCGCCACAAAATAGTTCACCGCGTTGATATCACCTTGCGCGATCGCCTGCGACACCATTTGCGTGGCTTTGGCTTCCGCTTCGGCTTCCCGTTCCCGCGCTTCGGCATCACGAAAAGCGGCTTCCCGGCGGCCTTCGGCTTCCAATATCGCCCCTTGTTTTTCCCCCTCGGCGCGCAGAATCGCCGCCTGGCGCAATCCTTCGGCTTCCAGAATATTAGCGCGCTTATCACGCTCGGCTTTCATCTGCCGGCCCATGGCTTCCACCAGGTCAAAGGGCGGACGAATATCCTTGATTTCAATGCGCGTCACTTTGACACCCCAGGGTGTCGTGGCATCATCCACCACCCGCAACAGCCGCGCGTTGATATCGTCACGTTTGGAAAGCAACTCATCAAGATCCATGGAACCCATGACGGTGCGCAGGTTAGTCATGGTGAGGTTGAGAATGGCATATTCCAGCTGATTCACTTCATACGCCGCCTTGGCCGCATCCAGCACCTGATAGAACACCACCCCATCCGCTTTCACCATGGCGTTGTCCTTGGTAATCACTTCCTGCGAGGGCACGTCCAGCACCTGCTCCATCATATTCATTTTCGCGCCAATTTGATCCACGACCGGGACAATGATGTTCAAACCCGGCTTGAGCGTGCGCGTATAACGGCCGAAACGTTCCACGGTGAATTCTCTTCCCTGCGGAATGAATTTGGCGCTCATAAACAGCAGCAACACCGCCAGCACCCCCAGGGCCAACACGAATACGTCAAAATTAACCATACTATCTCCTTGCGTTGTGAACCGGATGCCCTGCAGGCCCGGCTGTTGTTTTTGCTTGAGACATTTATTTAAACGACAGTATTATTTGAGCCGTTACCCTATTTGATCCAGCATTTTTTCCGCGCTACTCACACCGGCAAAGGATGCTCCAATTTTTTATATGCTTGCCAGCCGCAGCGTGCATAACAATACTGTAACCGTACTGTAACTGTAGTTCCGGGCTGCCCGCCATTCTCATCCTGACGATCGCGGGTATGCGCATTTAGTGCCAAACCAGCGGTTCCTCATTCATGATGGATAGTTGTTCCTTTAATGTCAGTATTTGTTCTTCCCAGTAACGCTGGGTGTTAAACCAGGGAAAATTCCGCGGAAAACTCGGGTCATCCCAGCGTCTGGCCAGCCAGGCGGAATAGTGGATCATGCGCAAGGTTCTCAGCGCTTCCAGCAGGTGCAATTCCACCGGATTAAAATCACAAAACTCGGTATAGCCTTCCAGCACATCGCACAATTGTTCGGTCATGATCCGGCGGTCGCCCGACAACAACATCCAGATATCCTGCACCGCGGGCCCCATGCGGGTATCATCAAAATCCACGAAGTGCGGGCCGTCATCCGTCCACAGGATATTACCGGGATGACAATCCGCGTGGATCCGAAAGTACTGCACCTCACCGGCGATGCGAAATTGGGTTTCAACCTTGCGCAGCACCTGCTCGGCAATCGTCTGGTAGGCTAGCCTTATCTCCTGCGGGACTAGCGGCTGCTCTAATATAAAGCGCAAGCTTGACCAGCCGTAACTTTCGATATCAAGGCGGGGACGATGTTGAAAATCCTTGGCCTTGCCCAGCGCATGAATGCGCCCGATAAAGCGCCCGATCCACATCAGGTTATCGGGATTATCCAGTTCCGGCCAGCGGCCACCGCAGTTGGGGTACACCGCGAATTGGAATCCCTGATGCTCATGCAAGGTGGATTGCGCATCATTAAATGCCAACGGTGGGATCACCGGAATTTCGGCGCCGGCCAAGGCCTGGGTAAAACGGTGCTCTTCGATAATCGCTTCACTGGACCAGCGCGCGGGGCGGTAAAACTTGGCGACCACCGGCCGCGCATCTTCGATACCGATTTGATACACGCGGTTTTCGTAACTGTTTAACGCCAACAAGCGGCCGTTAGGAATCAGACCCAGGGATTGCACCGCATCCAATACCGTGTCGGGTGTCAGTTTATAATATGCATGCTGTACTTCAGGATTGGTATTCGTGGTCACCTGCACCTCGGTTGGAAACATTCGTCAGCGGCACAATATCAATGACACACGCAACTTGACATTGATACCGGCCGCCAATGGTTGATGACACTGTAGCGCAAATTGCCGTGCTGGCGATAGAAACCCAGCGGCGAACCGTTGGTCATAAGGGAGAATCGCCGGCGCCTGCGACTTGGCATCGACCATGCTTGGAAATGGCTGCCGGTTATTCGACGTCGCATTAAATTTTCGTTACCGTGATCAACTGATTGATATTATACAATTTAAAGCACAATGGAGAGCATTTAGTGAGCAATCCCTTACTGGAATTTCAAGACCTGCCGCCCTTTTCGCACATCCATGCCGTGCATGTGGAGCCCGCAATTGATCAATTATTAAGCGAGAGCCGGCAGCACATTGAGCACCTTGCAATACGCGTCCAGGATTTTACCTGGGAAAACTTTATCCAGCCGCTGGAAAATATTAAGGACCGCCTCAACAAAGTGTGGTCACCGGTAAGTCACTTGAATGCCGTCATGAACAACGAGGCCTTGCGCACGGCGTACAATAACTGCATTACCAAAATCACCGAGTTCAATACCGCGCTGGCCCAGGACCAACGCATTTACAACGCCTATCACAGCATCAAGCTGGGTACCGGTTTTTCTCAGCTGAATTCCGCCCAGCAGAAGACCATCACCGACGCGTTGCGGGATTTTCATTTGTCCGGCATCGATTTGCCCGAAGACCAACAGCAGCGCTTCAGGGCCATCAAACAACTATTATCCAAACTAACCTCACAGTTCGCCGACAATGTCCTGGACGCGACCAATGCCTGGAAGAAACCCGTCAGCGATGAAACACAACTCGCCGGTTTACCGGATTCGGCCAAAGCCATCGCCAAACAAACCGCGGCCGCCAACCAGCAACCCGGCTGGTTGTTAACCCTGGATTTTCCCTGCTATTACGCGGTGATGAGTTACGCCGATAACCGCGCGCTGCGCAAAGAAATGCACGATGCCTATGTCACGCGCGCGTCCGATCAGGGCCCGCACGCGGGCCAGTGGGATAACAGCAAGATCATGGAAGAAATCCTGGCGTTGCGGCACGAACTGGCATTGCTGCTCGGTTTTAGTAATTTCGCGGAATATTCCCTGGCGACCAAGATGGCGGATTCCACCGCCAAGGTCATGGATTTTTTGCACGATCTGGCGTCCCGCGCCAAACCCTACGCGCAAAAGGATCTGGATGCGGTGACCCGGTATGCCAGAGCGCATCATAACATGGACCAACTGGAGCCGTGGGACATCACTTATTATTCCGAAAAACTTCGCCAGCATGATTACGCCATCACCCAGGAAGAATTAAAGCCCTATTTTCCCGAACCGGTGGTGCTGAATGGTTTGTTCGACATCGTGAAACGCTTGTATGGCCTGGACATCCAGCCCGTGCACGGCATCGACACCTGGCACCAGGATGTCAAGTTCTTCGCCATCAGTGACGAACATAATCAGTTGCGCGGTAAGTTTTTCATCGACCTTTACGCGCGACCCAATAAACGCGGCGGCGCCTGGATGGGGCAGTGTATCGGCCGCAAAAAACAGGACGGCCGGATTCAAACCCCGGTTGCTTACCTGACGTGTAATTTTTCACCGCCCATCGGCACTGACCCGGCCCTGTTCACCCACAGCGAAGTACTCACATTGTTCCATGAATTCGGTCATGGCCTGCATCATATGCTAACGCAGGTGGATAATATCAGCGTTTCGGGCATTAATGGCGTGGCGTGGGACGCCGTGGAACTGCCCAGCCAGTTCATGGAAAATTTTTGCTGGGAACAGGAGTCCATCGATCTCATTGCGCGCCATTATCGAAGCGGCGAAGCATTGCCGGAAGCTTTGTTCGCAAAAATGACCGCCGCCAAGAACTTTCAATCCGGCATGCAATTGGTCCGGCAGCTGGAATTTTCCCTGTTCGATTTCCGCCTGCATCTGGAATACGATCCGTCCAGCGGCGCGCGTATTCAAGAAACCCTGGATAATGTGCGGCAACAGGTCGCCGTCGTGAAATCCGCCAGTTACAACCGGTTTCAACACAGCTTCTCGCATATTTTTGCGGGCGGCTATGCCGCCGGCTACTACAGCTACAAATGGGCCGAGATATTGTCCGCCGACGCGTTTGCCAAATTTGAAGAAACGGGCATTTTTAACCGCAGCACGGGCAAACAGTTTCTGCATGCTATTTTGGAACAAGGCGGCTCGAAAGAACCCATGGCCTTGTTCAAGGAATTCAGGGGCCGTGAACCCCGCATCGACGCCTTGTTGCGGCATCGAGGAATTGCGGCCTAGTTCACAATTGCCACACATCTTTGCAGTATCCTGGATGCAGCGTGTCAGTAATGCGCTAACCACAACAATAATTAATAACTGGCTATCAAAACGTTGGTTGTATAACTTAAGACTCGTACATAAGGACAGCGGCAATGAATGAATTCAGTTTCCGAAATGCGGCTATATTGGTTGCAGGATTAGCGGTCGGGCTGGTTTGCAGCAACGTGCTGGCCGAATCCATTTACATCACCGACAAGATCTCCATCGATGTGCATTCTGAAAAATTCGCCCAGGGTGACCTTACCAAATCCTTGCCCAGCGGCACCCTGGTGGAAGTACTGCAACGCGACCAGGGTTATACCCAAATACGCACCCGGGACAATTTCGAAGGCTGGGTCGAATCCAAATACCTCACCAATGAAAAACCCACCCAGATCGACTACCTGCAATTGGCGGTGAAATACCGCGCCGCCCAGGACAAAATACAGGATTATGAAACCCGGTTGCAGGAACTGCGCAACGAAGCCCAGTCCGCGGAAGGCTCACGCAATAAAGTAAAACACAGTGGCGCCTTGAGGCAGGATTTAAAACTGAAGGATATCACCATCGCGGAATTAAAAATTACCGTCGCCGATCTGGAAGAGCAATTGGCCGGCACCCGGCAACAATTAGACGCAGCCCTGCAAACCCAAGCAACCGGAAGTTTTCAAAACTGGTCCACCGACACTGCAACATCTCCGTCGCTTTACAACACTAACTCATCCGTGAGTTTTTATACCTGGCTGGTGCTGAGCCTGGCAGTAACCCTGATCATTGGCGTTCTGCTGGGTTTTGTACTGGTTGACTACAAGGTACATAAAAAGCAAAGCGCCGACGTGGGACTTTACTAATCACAACGCACGGTGGTTGCCATCTTGCTAATTATTCATTGAAGTTCAAAGTATCCACCGCTCGTCACGTCACCTCCGGGCTTGAAGCCCGAATTTAAATGCTGCACACTGCGTTATTCTGCACAGCAAACCGCTGCATCTAACTGGTAACGCACAAGGCACAGCATGAAATACAAGGATCTGCGGGATTTTATCGCCCAACTGGAAGCGGGCGGCAAGCTGAAAAGGATCTCCCGGGAGATTGATCCGTATCTTGAGATGACCGAGATTTGCGACCGCACCTTGCGCGCGGGCGGACCGGCGCTTTTATTTGAGCATGCCAAAGGTTCGCGCTTCCCGGTGCTGGCCAATCTATTTGGCACACCCGAACGGGTGGCCATGGGCATGGGTGAGGAATCCGTCGAAGCCCTGCGTGAAGTGGGAAAATTGCTGGCTTTTCTCAAAGAACCCGAACCACCCAAGGGCATGAAAGACGCCTGGGAAAAACTGCCGGTGTTCAAACAAGTCCTCAATATGGCGCCGAAAGTCGTCAAATCCGCGCCTTGTCAAAGCAACGTGATTGAAGGTGAGAGCGTTGACCTCTCCCAACTACCCATTCAAACCTGCTGGCCGGAAGACGCCGGCCCGTTAATTACCTGGGCCTTGGTAATCACCAAAGGCCCGCACAAAGAACGGCAGAACCTCGGCATTTACCGCCAGCAAGTGATTGCCAAAAACAAAGTGATCATGCGCTGGCTGGCGCATCGGGGCGGCGCGTTGGATTTTCGCGACTGGTGCAAGACGCATCCGGGCGAACCGTTTCCGGTCGCCGTGGCGCTGGGCGCGGATCCGGCCACCATACTCGGCGCGGTCACACCGGTGCCGGACAGCTTGTCCGAATATGCGTTTGCCGGGCTGCTGCGCGGCGGCAAAACCGAAGTTGTTAAATGTCTTGGCTCGGAGTTGCAGGTGCCTGCCTCGGCGGAGTTTGTTTTGGAGGGCGTTATCCATGCGGATGAAGTGGCCGATGAAGGCCCGTTCGGCGATCACACCGGTTATTACAATGAAGTCGAGCGTTTTCCCGTGTTCACCATTGAACGTATCACTCACCGCGACAATCCGATCTATCACAGCACGTATACCGGCCGGCCACCGGACGAACCATCGATCCTCGGTGTGGCATTAAACGAAGTGTTTATTCCAATCCTCCAAAAACAGTTTCCGGAAATCGTGGATTTTTATTTGCCGCCGGAAGGCTGCTCCTATCGCGTGGCCATCATCAGTATGAAAAAACAATATCCCGGTCATGCCAAACGCGTCATGCTGGGCACGTGGTCTTTCCTGCGGCAATTCATGTACACGAAATTCGTGATCGTGGTGGACGATGATGTGAACGTGCGCGACTGGAAAGACGTGATCTGGGCCATGACGACCCGCATGGACCCGGGCCGCGACACGACGATTATTGAAAACACGCCGATTGATTACCTCGATTTCGCGTCGCCTGTCTCCGGCCTGGGCTCAAAAATGGGCCTGGACGCCACCAACAAATGGCCCGGCGAAACCCGCCGCGAATGGGGCCGTCCTATCGCTATGACTGAAGAAATCCGGAAAAAAGTCGATAACTTATGGGAATCTTTGGGGATTCTCGGGAGCTAAACCGGGTTTTGTGAACCAGGTCGCTTAATTGTAGCCGCTCCTGACCGACAATGCTTCAGGATTTCCCCAATAAGTGACGATATTTCAATAGCATAGGACGAAAACAAGCATGCGCAGGATTATGGTGCTGAATGCCAAAGGTGGTTGTGGCAAAACGACCATCGCCACCAATATCGCCAGTCATTTTGCCAAAAAAAATAAAAACGTGGTGCTCGCGGATTTCGATCCCCAACTTTCCAGCCTGGACTGGCTGCTGAAGCGGGATGCCAGCAAGCCGCCGATTACCGGCCTGGACGCCGTGAACAATCCGTTGCGCGTGCCCGCCGGTACCGAAGTGGTGATTTTTGACGTCAACGCCGGGGTCATGGGCCGCGAGCTAACGGCAATGGTGCGTCGCGCGGAAACCATAGTGTTACCCGTATTGCCTTCACCGATTGACATCCGCGCCGCCGCCAGATTTGTTGAGGAGCTATTGCTGGTGGGCAAAATCTCGCGCGACCAAACCAAGATCGGGCTGGTTGCCAACCGCGTCAAGGAAAATTCGACCGGCTATGACAAACTGCATGCGTTCCTGGCCAGCCTGAAGATTCCCATTATTGCCTCGCTGCGCGAGACACAAAACTATTTGCGCGCTTCCGAACGGGGTCTGGGCTTATTTGATATGGGGCACTCATTGGTTGAACATGATGTCGAGCAATGGAAGCCGATAATTACCTGGCTGAACAGCGTAAAGAGCCTGCCCAAGGACAAAAAAGCCGGCTAACCAGCGACTCTATCGTAGTGTTAAAGATGGTATTGGCAGTAGGTTAAAAAATAGCGCGCGGTGTTATAACGCGAGGTTGGCATCGATATTAAAGCCGGCGTCTTTCAGCTGTTTAATGAGCAGGAATTTCCAGGCGCCGGCCGCGTCAACAGGTACAAAGCAAATTCCGCTGTAATTGGCCAGGATGCCGATATGGCCCTTTACCAATCCGCAAACACGATTCCTGCCCAGCCTGCCTACAATCAAACCCAGTTCATACACTGTACTCTCGGAAATACCCGAGGCATCCGGATTTAGCATGACTATGGCATAGGGCACATTATCATGCCTTTCCAGTTCATCGATAAGACTTGAACTGTTCGCCGCACTATCCTTGAGAAGGATTGCTGATACTCCCAACCTGGACAGAAATGCCGCCATGTCGTCTTTCATGCCGATATCATGGGCGTAAACGATAAATATTTTGTTGCTTGAGATCGACATGGCCCGTTTAACAATCGCGGGTGGTTCCCTCGTTATAACCGGTACGGGCGGTAGCGGTGCGGGTTTCGCGGCCACGATTGGCTCCGGGTTTGACGGAGGCGTTGACGCCTTCGCATCCGGTTCCGGCGCTTTTACTGGTGGCGATTCCGCCCCTGAGTCCGGCTGGACATTGCCTTTTTGCAGGTCTTTTACCGCGGCCGACAACATCACCGCGGCGCTCATCAAGCCATGCTGGAACGCTTCTTCAAACTTGCTTTCCGGTGTCTTGTTGGAAAAGGCGGCGAGGTTGAAACGAATCGCCTCAAAGTCTTTCACCTGACGCGACTTGCGGCCGAACACCCGTTCCAGGGTTTCCAGCGTTTGCCGATGCCAGCTTTTAAACTTGGGTGACATACGCGCTTTGATACGCACCGTTTCGATGTCGTCTATCAACCGCTTCAGGTCATCCAATTGCGTATCCTTGTTTGCCTTTCCCATAATGCCAATGCGCCCAAATGACACAAGTCGACTGTTTTTCGATGATTGACCGCTAAGAAATATATTTGATCATAATTTACTCAAATTCGCGGTGAATCGTTGCGCGGCTTCCCGCTATAGGTTCATCGGCATCCTGCTGTTTTGCTTTAAGTAAATTTTCGCGGATACGTGTGCCAGGCGCGTGTTCTCCAATGAGCCACGTAAGCCCGTATTAGAATAAGACAGGCAGCTGGCGTGGGGTGGGGTAGTGATACTGTTTTCTAACTTCAGGAATTATGACTTTGCGTTTTGTAGTCTCGCAATCTGTTTATCGTGGATATTCGACAACAGTACCAATGCCGCAACCGCACCCAACAATGCCAGAAACATATCCGACTGCGTATCCCACACATAACCTTGCGTCCCCAAAAAGGCTTCGGCGGCTTCGTCCGACGCCAGGGCCACCCACCATTCGACAAGCTCGTAAAGCGCGCTGATGGCGAGCACGGTGCAGAGAATGAAAAAAATCCGCCATTTCGGGAACACAATAATCCGCTTGCGAATAATAATCTCGCGCGCCACCATGGCCGGCACAAAACCTTGCGCAATATGCCCCAATTTATCGTAATTATTCCTTTCCAGCTGAAATACATCTTTGAGATAGTCAAACAGCGGCACTTCGGCATACGTATAGTGGCCGCCAACCAACAAAATGATGCAGTGCAACAGAATCAGCACATACAACAACGGTGTCAAGCGGAACGAATTATAGGTCGCCGCCATAACCACCACGGCCACCATGGCGGGGAAGGACTCCAGGAACCAGGTCAGGTTGTCTTTGGGACTCATCGCCGACCAGAGGAATACAACACCAAATATAATTATCCAGATTATTTTATAGATCGCGTAAGTTGAGCGCATAAATTCAGTCGGAAATTGCTGCGGAAGGATGAAGTTGATTCCTTATGACCGATTAGA